>JAZKFK010000296.1:1951-4235 GCA_040386475.1 Pseudomonadota bacterium
GCCGGGAACTGAAATGGTTCACCCCGCGCGAAGGCGGTGTGGAGCATGTCGGGGCTGACAACCACGCTTTTGCCATCGACTACATTGCTGACTGGTTTGCCGAGACGCTCGGCGGAAAGACCAAGGGCTGATGGCCCCGCCCCATCGCCCGCCGCCGCGTGTGCTGCAAGTCATGGCAAAGCAGCAGATCTCACCCAACATGCTCCGTGTGCGGCTGGGCGGGCCGGGAATGGCTGATTTCCCGGCCGGCGCCGAAGGTGGCTACGTCAAGCTGATGCTGGGAGGCCCGCAAGCCGGTGCGCGCCCTGTCGTGCGCACTTATACCGTGCGCCATCAAACGGCCGAAGCGATAGATGTGGACTTTGCGCTCCATCAGGACGGCACGGGCGAACATGGTCCGGCCACTGATTGGGCGCTGGCCACCCAGCCCGGCGAAACCATCGAAGTTGGCGGACCGGGGCCGGCCAAGCCGCTGCCGCCGGGGCACACTTTTTACCTGATCGCCGGGGATATGACCGCGCTGCCCGCGATTGCGGTCAACCTGGCTGCCCTGCCAGCAGATGCCCGCGGCGCAGTGGTGATCGAGGTGAATTCAGCGGCCGATCAGCAGGATCTCGCGCGTCCGGCCGGTTTGTCACTGGCCTACCACGTCAATCCACATCCCGGCAGCAATCCCCAGGCCCTGGTGCAAGGCCTGGCTGCGCAGGATCCCGGCGGTGACGAGGTCTATGCCTGGGTAGCGTGCGAGTTTTCCGCCATGCGCGGCTTGCGCGAATACCTGCGCGGGCAGCGCGGCCTTGGACCTGACCGGCTGTATATCTCCAGCTACTGGAAGCAGGGCGCGACAGAAGAAGCGCACAAAGTGGTCAAGCGCGAGGATGCCGAACTGGCGGGTTAGAGCCCGTTGGCCCGGACAATTCCTTCGTAGACCACCGCGCTCAGCTTGGGCGTGCGGCGGAAGGTCACCGGATCAACGCTGTGCAGGCCAAGTTTGGGACCATAGCCAAAGATCCACTCAAAGTTGTCGATCAGTGACCAGTGGCAATAGCCGGTAACGGGAACCCCCTCGGCCATCACATCGTGCAAGCCACGCAGGGCTTCCGGGATCAGCCAGGCGCGCAAGGCATCATCTTCGGTATTGACGCCGTGCTCGGTGACCATGATCGGCACTTGCGCGCGGCCATGGGCATAGCGCACCGTGTTGGCCAGCGAGAGAGCGTCGATTTCCTGCCCCGTCTGGCCGCGCGGGGCGCTCTCGGGCGCGGGAACCCGGCCATCGGCGCCCCAGATGCGCCGTTCGTAATTCTGCACACCGACGAAGTCATCATCGCGGGCCACGGCCAGCCATGGATCGTACAACTGCGCCCGCGTTGCATCCCGCAGGGCCTCTCCGCCGGGCAGCGCCTGCTCGTCGATGATGGCCAGCGAGAGGCCGACCGGCAAATCACCACGAACCGCCTTGATTGCTTCGCGCGCGCGCCTGTGCCCGATCATCATATTGGCCTCGATGGCAGCGCCATCCTCGGGCCGCACGACATTGCCAGCCACGAAATGGGCCGAACCAGTGGCCGCACCCGCCGCATCCAGTGTGGCGCGCTCCAGCGCATGAATCTCGGGCGGCAGGATGCCTTCGATCAGGCGGAACAGGTTGGGTTCGTTGAAGGTCACGGCATGATCGATGCCGTCGCCCATGGCGCGGATCACGCCCTCGCACTGGGCGGCGAACAGGTCCGGCGCATCGGCCGCGGTCCAGCCGCCCGCAGCGGCAAACCAGCGCGGCGCGGTGAAGTGGCTGAGAGTGACGATCGGCTTCAATCCGCGCTGGTGGCAGCCTTCGACCATGCGCTTGTAGTGATCGATCATCGCCTGCGAAATCAGCCCGCGTTCCGGTTCGATCCGCGACCATTCCACACTGAAACGGTAGGCGTTGAGACCCAGGGCCACACACAGGTCCAGATCAACCGGCCAAAGGTTGAAACTGTTCGCCGCATCGCGGACCGGTTCGCGGAACACCGTCGGGCTGACCGTTCCCAGCAACCAGGTGTCCGATGCAGTATCGTTGCCTTCCACCTGGTGGCCCGCCGTGGCCGCGCCCCAGATGAACTCATCGGGAAACATGCGCCGGCGTGGCGATTGGCCCACCGATTGGGCAAGGGACGGGGCCGCCGTCAGCGCGGCTGCTGCGGCAGCCCCGGTAAGGATGGTGCGACGATCGATCACGGCAAACTCTCCAGACAATCAGGCAAAGTGCAGAGAGGCAGGGACGCTGTTGCGTTCTCCTGCC
>JAZKFK010000297.1:0-2185 GCA_040386475.1 Pseudomonadota bacterium
CGGTCGGATCGGGCACTTCGGCCGGCAATTCCAACGGCCACATCATCCGCATCCGTGAAGGCGGCGATAATCCTGCCGCTACCGCCTTTCTGTGGGACATCTACCTGTTCGGGGCTGACAGCGCCGATGCAAGCGCACAAGTCAACCTGTCGGGCCTGACGGCAGACAACGACTTTTCCAGCCCCGATGGCCTGTGGTTCGCGCGCAGCCAGAATGTCAGCGGCCAGGTCCGTCCGCTGCTGTGGCTGCAGACCGATGACAGCGCTTTGACCGACCGGACCAACAACCAGATGCTGGCGGCGCTGCCCGGTTTTGTGGGTGACGGCGCCGCGCGCACTATCACCAATACCGATGCCGGTGGCGTGACCCGCCAACAGCCAACTATCGTGGGCCAGGCGGCCACGGCGGCCAACCTCAAGCGGTTCCTGGTCGGTCCCAAGCAGTGCGAGATTACCGGGGTGGATAGCACGCCCGATGGCCGCACGCTGTTTGTCGGCATCCAGCACCCGGGCGAGGACGGATCGGCCGCCGCACCCAGCAGCAATTGGCCGCAAAGCCAGACCGGCACCACCAGCGGGCGTCCGCGATCGGGCGTGGTGGTGGTTACGCGGACCGGCGGCGGGGTCGTCGGCTTGTAAAAGCCAAGCCGGCTAATCTCTAGCAAGCCCGGAAGGTCAGCCTGCACCCTTCCGGGCTTGCTTTGTCTCGCGCCAGTGTATTACACCAATAACTCACTCAAAGTGGGGTACGGTGATCAATGGCACGGCAAACAGACGAAGCAGCGCAAGCCTGGCTGGAGGGCCTGTTCGCCAGCGTCCCCATGCCCGCGCTGTCCGCCGCCGTGGCGGGACCAGACGGCCCGTTGTGGCAGAGCGCGCTGGGCGAGGTGGACCTGGAGCATGACGTGCTGGCCGCCCCGCATCACCGGTTCCGGCTGGCATCGGTCAGCAAGCCGATCACCGCCACGCTGGCCGCGCGCCTCGCCAGCAAGGGGCTGGTCGATCTGGCCGCGCCTATTGCCTGGTGGCTGCCCGATCTGCCCGCTCACCACCGCGCCACCACGCTGGCCCAACTGCTCAACCACCAGGGCGGCGTGCGCCATTACCTGCCCAGGGACCACGATCAGGCCCAGCCCTTCGGCTCGATCCACACCCGCTCCACCTGGAACCGCGAGCAGGTGCTGGCGGTGTTCATCGATGATCCGCTGGTCGCCCCGCCGGGCACGCAAACGCACTATTCCAGCTTCGGCTATTCGCTGGCCTCGATGGTACTGGAGGTGGCGGCGGGCGCGCCGTTCATGGACCTGGTGGCAGACGAGATTGCCGGTCCGTTAGGCCTGCCCAGCCTGGCGGCCGATAACCGCGCTCGGCTGATCAAGCACCGCGCCCGCAGCTATTCCAGCGCGCAGGAGCGGGCGATGCTGCAACAGGCCTTCCCGCAAGCCAACTGGCCCGATCCGGTGGAAGGCTGGGCGCCCGCGCTGCCGGTCAACCCCGGCTACAGCGTGGCGGGTGGCGGGATGCTGGCATCGATGCCGGACATCGCCCGCTTCGGCGCGGCGCACCTGCCCGGCCCGCAGTCGCCGGTGAGCGACGAGGAGCGGCGCGTGCTGTTCACCCCCAGCACCGTGGCCGATGGCACGCACGCAGTCACCGGGCTTGGCTGGCGGGTGAACCACGATGCCAGTGGCCGCCTGCGCTGGCATCACTGCGGCGGCATGGTGGGCGCGCGCACCAGCCTGGTGGTCTATCCCGAGCTGGACTTGGCGGTAGCGCTGGCCACTAACACCATGGGCACGTTGGGGGACGTGCTGGGGCCAGCCTCGGCGCTTGCCGACTGTTTCGCCTGACAGCCTATTCGCCGCTGGCCGATGTGGCCCGCGCAAACACGCGTTCCAGCATGGCCTGCACCTCTGGCGGCAATGGCGGTGCTTGGATCGCTGCGAGGTTCTGGTCGAGATGAGCCGTGCTACCGGTGCCCGTGAGTACAACCTGCGCGCCGGGTTCGTGGCGGCAGAAGCGATAGGCCACTTCCAATTGGTCGGCGATCTGCGGGTGGCTGGCGAGAAATCCGAACGGGTCTGCGGGATCGAGCGCGCCCGCGTCCACTTCGCCCTTGGCTACCAGTTCAGCCACGGCCTCGGCAGCGTGCTCCGCGCTGTTCAGGCCCCGGCGCACGGCGAACA
>JAZKFK010000298.1:0-10317 GCA_040386475.1 Pseudomonadota bacterium
CTGCTCGGTTCGGCGCCGATGCCGGAGTACGAGCCGTGAGGATCAAAGGACTTTTCCCCATGCGCAGCAGGTCGTTCATCGCCGCTCTTGGCGCTCTCGCCCTGACCGGCTGCATCAGCCTTGGCGGCGGCGATCCGCCCGAGCAATTGCTGACGCTGACCGCCAGCGCCATGGCCCCGGCGGGCGCGGTGCAAAACGGCACCATGAGCAATGCCCTGGCGGTCACCGAGCCCAGCGTTCCGCAGCAACTCAACGTGCCGCGCGTGCCGGTGCGGGTGAACGGCACCTCGCTCGCCTATCTCAAGGACGCGGTGTGGGTGGAACGGCCCGCGCGGCTGTTCCAAAACGTCCTCTCCGAAACCATTCGCGCGCGCGGCACCCGGCTGGTGGTCGGTGGCGGCGAGCTGGACTATGCGGCGCAGACGCAACTGGGTGGTGAGCTGGCGGCGATGGATTACGACGCCACTGCGCAGGCCGTGGTGGTCCGTTACGATGCCGTGCTGCGCATGCCCGGCGGAGAAATCCGCACGCGCCGGTTTGAGAACCGCGTGACGGGGGTATTGCCCGATGCGTTGTCGGTCGCTCCGGCGCTGAACCAGGCGGCCAATGCCGTTGCGGCGGAAGTGGCTGACTGGGTGGGCTAGGCCTTCGCCGCGCGGATGAACTCAACCGCGCGCACAAACGCCGCCAGCCGCCGCTCGCGTCGCTCCTCGGCGGTCCATTCCCAGCCCCATTGCTCGGCCTGCCAGTCTTCCTCGGCATTGGCGGCGGCGAACAGGGCGGCGGGATCGGCGTCCGGTTCCAGCGCGGCAAGGCCGGTGATCAGCGAGGCGGACAGCGAGGTCGTCAGTTCCAGCGCCGCCAGCGTGAATGGGTCCAATGTCGCGATGACCGCGCGCAAGGTCGCCAGCGTCTCGGGCTTCTGCGGCCGGTGCATGATCCCGGAAACGCGCGTGAAGCTGACCCCGTGGCGCGCTTCGGTGGCGGTTACCAGCGGCTCCCACAAGTCGCGCTGGCGCGGATAGAGCAACTCGTCGGGATCGGCGCGATAACACAGCGTATCGGTCTCGGCGTAACCGATCAACTTGGCCAGCACGGGCGCGGTATCCAGAGAAATCACGTCCAGCGCATAGTCGGTCAGGTCGCGCAGCGGGAAGCCGTTGGGATCAATCTCGGCCCCTTGCGCGCGCCATTCGGCGGCGAGCAGTTCGGCCGTTGCTGCTGTCGGCACAACTTGCGCGCCGCCAGCTTGCGTTTTCACCTTGCGGCCATCCAGCAGCACTTGCCAGCCGCCCTGCACCGGAGCGACCGCAACTTCTTTCCAGAAGCGCTTCATCTGCCGCCCAGATCCTTTTCACTGCGCCAGATCCGGGCGAAGACCAGCGGCATGGCGAAGGCTTCGATCATCCCCAGGCCGATCAACAGGTAAGCTGTCCATCGCGGCAGGTCGAACTTGCCCATGCTGACCGCCAGGCCAAGCAGCACCATCACCACGCCGCCTATGCGCATGGCGTTAAGCGCGATAAACCGGGTACGGGCGCGTTGTTCTTCAGTTGGCGGGGTGGTCATTGATCAGATCCTCCAGTTCGGCAGCGGTCATGGCCACGGCCACGGCGCCCGCGGCGATCAGTTCGTGCGCCTCGTGATAGCCCCAGCCCACGCCTATGGCACGCACACCGGCAGCGCGCGCGGCTTCCATGTCATATACCGTGTCGCCCACCATTACCGTCTGCGCCGGGTCAGCCAGCGTCTCGGCCATGGCGGCCAGCAACATGGCCGGGTGCGGCTTGGACGGGTGCCGGTCGGCAGTCTGGAGGCTGGCGAAATTCTCGCGAAGATTGTGGACCGCCAGGGTGGATTGCGTGCCCCGGTCGCTTTTGCCGGTGGCGACGGCCAGCTGCCAGCCGCCCTGGTGGAGCGTGCGGACCAGCTCACCCATGCCGGGGAACAGCGGCTCATGCAGCGATCCATCCATCCGCGCGGCGCGGAATGCGGCCTTGTAAGCGGCGACGACTTCGACCTGCACCGATTCGGCGGCCTGCGGGGCCAGCTGCGCCACGGCCTGCGGCAGGCTGAGGCCGACAATGCGGCGCACCTGGTACGGATCGGGCGTTGGCAGGTCGCTTTGCGCAAAGGCCAGATCCATTGCCTTGCACACCGCCGCCTGCCCATCGGTCAAAGTGCCGTCGCAATCGAAGATGACCAGTTTGGTCAACCGGCAAGCCCGCGCATCAGGCTGGCGAGCGCGGCATTGCCTTGCTGGTCCAGCGCATCGGCCACCCGCAGCCGCTCGGCCGCGTCCTTGTTCTGGCTGAGCTTGAGCGTGGGGCGCCAGGCCTGCACTTCCAGCTCGAACCCGATGATGGCGCGCAGCATGGCGGTGAGCTTTTCGGGTGGGGTCTTGTCCATGGTCCACGGCTTGCCGCCGGTGGTCACCCGCGCCTCATGCTGCTCACCGGTGGCCACCAGCAGGGCGAGCAGACCGTCCTCGTCCAGCTGCCGCACGCGGCCTTCCAATTCGAGCGACACGTAATTCCACGTCGGCACCTGGGTTTCGTCGCTGTACCAGCGCGGGCTGATGTAGCCGTCCGGTCCGTTCACCGTCACCAGTGCGGTGGCGCCGGACAAGTGGCGGGTCAGCGCATTGCCGCGCGCCAGGTGGAACTGCACCACGCCATCGCCGGAAAAAACCAGCGGCACGTGCGCGACTCGTGGGCCATCGGGCGTGGTCAGGAACACCATGCCAAAGGCGATCTCGGTCACCAGCGCCTCCAGCAGCGCGCGATCATCGGTGCGGAAGGCGGAATTGGGATGCATGGCGATCAGCGCGAGCGGGGCGGTGCCTTGGGCGGGGCCTTGCCCGGAGTGCTGCCGGACGTCCTGCCCGGAGTCCTCCCGGGAGCCGAGTTGCGCGGCCGGGGAGCGGCGGGTTTGCCAGAGGCGGGTTTACCAGTGGTGGGTTTGCCAGTGGTGGGTTTGCCACTGTCAGGCTTGCCGGCAGGCCGCTTGGTCGCCGCCGGTTTACGGCCGGCTGGCTTGGCTCCGGCCGTCCTGGGCCCGGTTGCTTTCGGACCCGCAGCATTTAACCCGGCCGCCTTGGGCGGACCGCGCCGCTCGGGCTTTTCTCCCACCAGCGGCTTGCCGGTGCGCGCGCCGCCTTCTGCGCGGCCCTTGCGTTCGCCCCGGCGGCCCTTGCGGTATTGCTTGGCGTGGGCCTTGGCTTCCTGCTTGCGCAGTTCGCGCGACAGCGGCGGCGGACCCATGTCGGGTTCGGCCGCACTGTCTTGTTCGTCAAAGCCCAGCTGGGCCATAGAATTGGCGAAGTGTTCGGGCAACTCGGCCATCACGTCCAGCTTGTCGCCGCCGTCGGGATCATCGATGATCAGGCGGCGTGCGTGGAGGTGCATCTTGCGGCTGATCGTGCCGGTCAGGAAAGCTTGCGGCCCGCCATACTTGCCATCACCTACGATCGGGTGGCCGATGGCCGCCATGTGCACGCGCAACTGGTGCGTGCGCCCGGTCAGCGGTTGCAGTTCCACCCAGCTGGCGCTGTTACCCGCCTTGTCGATCACACGGTAAAGCGTGCGCGCGGTCTGCCCGCCCACCACGTCCACGTGCATTTTTTCGCCGCCAGAGCCCGGCTGCTTGGCAATCGGCGCATCCACCGTGCCTTGCCGCACGTCTGGCACGCCGACCACCAGCGCCCAGTAGATCTTGCGCGCGCTGCGGCCGCTGAACCGCTTGGAGAAATAGGCCGCACTGCCGGGGCTGCGCGCCACCAGCAGCACGCCGCTGGTATCCTTGTCCAGCCGGTGGACCAGCCGCGGGCGCGGCTCGCCTTCGTCGGCATAGGCATCCAGCAGGCCATCGACGTGAGTCGACGTCTTGGTGCCGCCCTGTGTGGCCAGGCCCGGCGGCTTGTTGAGGATCAGCGCGCTGCGGGTGCGGGTGATCAGCATGGCTTCTGCCGCTGCTTCTTCCGCCGGGGTCAATTCACGGCGCTTGGGGGCGACCTTGCCTTTGGGCTCATCGCCGCCAGGAGGCACGCGCAGGGACTGGCCACTGACCAGCCGATCCTCTGGCTTCACGCGCTTGCCATCCACCCGGATCTGGCCGGTGCGCGCCCAGCGCGATACGGTGGCAAAGCCAACTTGCGGCAGATGGCGCTTGAACCAGCGATCCAGCCGCACGCCATCGTCATCGGGGCGCACGGTGAACTGGCGAACCTGCGCGTCGGGCCTGGTGGGGTCGAAACTCATGTGCCGATCCGCGATACTGTTAGGCCGAAGATCAGCCCGGTTACACCCAGACCCAGCGACAGGAGGGCATAGATGCCCGCCACGCCGATCTGGCCGCGCTGGATCAATATGGCCGTCTCCAGGCTGAAGGCGCTGAAGGTGGTGAACCCGCCCAGCAGGCCCACGCCCACCAGCAGCCGCCAGAATTCGGTCTCGCCGCCTGATCGCAGCAGCAGGCCAGCCAGCAGGCCCATGGCCAGGCTGCCAACCGTGTTCACCGCCAGCGTGGCGAAGGGAAAGGCACCCATGGCCTGCGGGCCGAGCCAAAGGGTCATCAGGCGGCCCAGCTGATAGCGGGCGACCGATCCCACAGCGCCGCCCAGGGCGACATAGGAGGTGGCGAGAAGGGGAGGGGTTACGCTCATTGCCCGTCTGCCATTAGGTCAAGGGCTCCAAAGCGGCAACCCACGCGCTTGCCTTCGATTGCGAATTCGCTTAGGGCGCGCGGCATGTGACCGGTCCTTCAGGGGATTCGGGGCGTTTTTCTTTGGTTTTGGTATGGTGCATCCCGCGCCGATCGCTCGCGGGCTCTCTCCAGTATCTAGGTAAAGGTAGCTCAGTTTTATGCAGATCGTCGTTCGCGATAACAATGTGGAGCAGGCCCTGCGCGCGCTCAAGAAGAAGCTGCAGCGCGAAGGTGTCTATCGCGAGATGAAGCTGCGCCGCCACTATGAAAAGCCGAGCGAAAAGCGCGCTCGCGAAAAGGCTGCCGCCGTGCGCCGCGCCCGCAAGATGGAGCGCAAGCGCATGGAGCGTGACGGCTCCAAGTAAGATTGCACGGTAAAGGGCGCGCTTGCACCTTTTGCCAAGCTAAGCCAAACGGGCGTGGACAGCATCAGCTTCCATGCCCGTTTTGGTGTTTGGGCCTGATTTGCATTTAGAGACCTGACAGGATCACCTTCCCATGACCGAAGTTACCCGCGTTCCGTTGCAGCCGATTGCCTCGGGCTCGCTGCTGAAGTTTTTCCTGGGCGTGATCGTCGGCGCGGTTCTGGCCAGCGCGGTGGCCTGGTACATCGCCCGGCCCGCATCGGTGGACGTGGAAACGATTACCGCAGGCACGGGTGCCAATCCCAAGGAAGGCGATGCCGTGTTCGTCGACTATGTCGGCAAGCTGGAAGACGGCACCGTGTTCGACCAGTCGCCCCCGCGCGGTGACATTCCGGAACAGATCGCGGCGCTGATCCCCCAGGGTTCGTACATGGAGCTGGCCGGCGTGGTCCCCGGCTTCCGCGAGGCACTGCTGCAGATGCAGAAGGGCGGCGTCTACAAGATCACGATCCCGGCCGAGCTGGCTTATGGCGCCAACCCGCCCGCCGGTTCGCCGGTCCCGCCGAATGCCAACCTGACCTTCGACGTGACCCTGCATGAAATCATGACGCCCGAGCAGGTGCAGGAACGTCTGGCGCAGATCAACGCGATCACCAGCCAGATGGCTCCGCCGGAAGGCGCCGAAGGGACGGCAGCTCCTGAAGGTGCGGCTCCGGCCGCAGCCCCGGCTCCGGTGCCTGCGCAGTAATCATGGCCGCTGAAGTGGCAGCGGCGAACAGTCTCCCGGCGGTAACGCTGGAAGACTGGCCGCCGCGCCCCTGGCTGCTGGCGCTCCTGGGCGCGGCTGCCGCGCTGTTTGTCCACCTGCTGGTGGAGGATGCCGAACCAAGCGCCGCCCGGGCAGCCGGTGCGGCGTTTTTTGTATTTGGCGCGCTGTCGTTCGCGCTGACGCTGGACCGCGACCGGTGGCGGCACGCGGCCATCTTCTCTGGCGGGCTGGGCCTCGTCATGGCCGGGATCGCGTGGCACTGGGTGGGCGCCAAGGACAGTGCGGCGGGCGAGGAGTTCGCCTTTGCCGCCGCCGTCTTCGCCAGCCTGATTGCCGTGCCGCTGTTCCAGGCGGGCTTTCACCGCACACGCCTCGCCACCGATTACCGGCTGACCCATTTCCATGTGTGGACCGATGCCATCACCGGCGCGGGCGCAATTGCCTTCACCGGCCTGTCATGGCTGATGCTGGTGCTGCTGGACCAGTTGTTGCAACTGGTAGGCATCACGCTGATCGACTGGCTGTTTGACCAGGACTGGTTCGGCTTTGTGTGGACCGGCGGCGCGTTTGGCGCGGCGCTGGGCGTGCTACGCAATAACCTGAAGGTCATCGGCAGCCTGCAACATGTGGTGCTGCTGGTGCTGAGCCTGCTGGCCGTGCCGCTGGCGCTGGCATTGCTGGTATTCCTGGTCGCGCTGCTGGCTTCGGGCGGGCAGGCGCTGTGGGACAAAACCGACGCTGCCACGCCAGTGCTGTTGGCCTGCGCGGTGGGCTGCTTCGTGCTGGCCAACGCCATCGTCCGCGATGACGAGGATGCGATCACCGGCAACACTGTGATGCGGCTGACTGGCGTGGTGCTGGCGGCAGGCGTGCTGCCGCTGTCGGCCTTCGCGGCGGTTTCCATGAGCCTGCGGATCGGCCAGCACGGCCTGACGCCGGAGCGGATCTGGGCGATGATCGCGGTGGCCGTGGCGGTCGCCTATGGCCTTGCTTACGTGATCGGCATGATTCGCGGCAAGCGGGCCGGCTGGGCTGCGCGGGTGCGGCAGGCCAACCTCTACCTTGCTGCAGTTACCTGCGTGCTGGCCCTGCTGCTGGCTTTGCCACTGATCGATTTCGGCGGAGTCTCCGCGCGCAGCCAGATCGCCCGGCTGGATGCGGGCAAGGTGAGTGCCGAGGATTTCGACTACACCGCGCTGCGCTGGGATTTCGGTGATGCCGGGCGGCGGGCGCTGGCGCGGCTGGCGACACGTGATGGTGATGTGGGGGAAAAAGCCAAGGCTGCAGTGGCGCAGACCGAACGGCCCTACGGGTACTTGGGACGACCCACAGGGCAGCAATTTACCGGCACCTTGCGGGTACAGCCAGATGATCCGGAGTTGCGGGCGCTGGTGCTCGACTATCTGCGCCGCGAACCGTGGATGTGCGCGGAATATTGCGTCGCCGTTGACCTGGGACTGAACCCGCAAGGCCGTCGCCGTGTTGCCTTGGTTCAGGGAATGGGTTTCAACGAGGTGGAGTTGGATTCCGAGGGCCAGGTCGCGGCTCCGGCCGTGCAACCTGCACCGCCAGCAGTAACGCCCAATTCGCGGGTGGAACTGCGCGAGGAGACCACCCGGTATCTCTATGTCGATGGCAAGCGGATGGGCCAGGCGCTCGATTAACGCTTACCCCGCTTGAAGCCCGCCCTTTGCCTCGCTAGGGCATCCTGCATGTCCGTAACCCGAGAACAAGTGGCCAAGATTGCCGCGCTGGCGCGCATCAAGGTGGACGAGCACGACCTCGACCGCATGGTGCCCGAATTCAACAACCTGCTGGCGTGGGTGGAGCAGCTGGGCGAGGTCGATACTTCGCAGGTTGAACCTATGACCGCCGTCATCCCGCAGAAGCTGCGCCTGCGCGCCGATGTGATCGACGCCGATCCGCTAACCGGCGGCAACCGGCGCGATGCAGTGCTGGCCAATGCCCCCGCCGCGCAACATGGCTTCTTCGGCGTGCCCAAGGTGATCGAATAATGACCAATATCACCGATCTTGGTGTGAAAGCGCTGCGCGATGGCGTGGCTTCGGGCCAGTTCTCTGCCGTGGAAGTGGCCGGCGCGTTCAATGCTGCCGTGGCCGCTGCCAGCGAATTGAATGCCTTCATCGTCACCACGCCCGATGCCGCGCTGGACGCCGCCTCCAAGGTGGATGCCGCGCGCGCCGCTGGCCAGCCGCTTGGCCCGATGGCCGGCGTGCCGATCGGCATGAAGGACCTGTTCGCCACGCAAGGGGTGCAGACCACCGCCGCCAGCCACATCCTCGAAGGCTTCGTGCCACAGTACGAAAGCACCGTCAGCGCCAGGCTGTGGCAAGCGGGTGCGGGGATGCTGGGCAAGCTGAACCTTGACCAGTTCGCCATGGGTTCCAGCAACGAGACGAGCTATTTCGGCAACGTGATCTCACCGTGGCGCAAGGCGGGCAGCAATGCTTCGCTGGCTCCCGGCGGTTCATCGGGCGGCTCGTCTGCCGCCATTGCCGCGCGGCTGTGCCCGGCGGCGACCGGCACCGATACCGGCGGATCGATCCGCCAGCCCGCTGCCTTTACCGGCATTTCCGGCATCAAGCCCACTTATGGCCGCTGCAGCCGCTGGGGCATCGTCGCTTTCGCCAGCTCGCTCGACCAGGCCGGGCCGATGGCGCGCAGCGTGGAAGACTGTGCGATCATGCTGGAGGCGATGGCCGGGTTCGATCCGAAGGATTCGACCAGCCTCGACCTGCCCGTGCCCGCGTGGAGCGCGTCGCTCAACGCGGACCTGCGCGGCAAGAAGGTGGGCATTCCGCGCGAATACCGCATGGACGGAACCGATCCTGAAGTGTTGGCCAGCTGGGAAGCCGGGATCGCCTGGCTGAAGGACGCCGGGGCGCAAGTGGTCGAGGTGAGCCTGCCGCACACCAAGTACGCGCTGCCTGCCTATTACATCGTCGCCCCCGCCGAGGCGTCCAGCAATCTCGCCCGCTATGACGGCGTGCGCTATGGCCTGCGGGATCTGCCCGATGGGGCGGGCTTGCAGGATATGTACGCCGCCACGCGCGCCGCGGGGTTCGGGCCGGAAGTGAAGCGCCGCATCATGCTGGGCACCTATGTGCTCAGCGCCGGGTTCTACGATGCCTATTACACGCAGGCGATGAAGCTGCGCACGCTGATCCAGCGTGACTTTACCGAGGCGTTCAAGTCCTGTGACGTGATCCTGACCCCGACTACGCCCACCGCAGCGTTCCCGCTGGGCGAAAAGGTGGACGATCCGCTGAGCATGTATCTGAACGACGTGTTCTCGGTCCCCGCCAGCCTTGCAGGCCTCCCTGCAATGAGCGTTCCTGCCGGCCTGACCAGCGATGGCCTGCCGCTGGGCCTGCAGATCATCGGGCCAGTGTTTGACGAGCAGGCCGTGCTCAATGCCGGCCTCGCCATCGAGCAGCGCGCCGGGTTCACCGCCAAGCCGGAGCGGTGGTGGTAAGGCGGAACCGATAGGCCAAGCCCCTGTTTCGATAGCGCTAGCCCGGGATCGGCCCGGCAGGAGCGATCGAAAGGGGCAAGATGTCCGGTACGCTTATCCTGAAGTTTCACCCTGGCTATGTGCCGTCCAAGGTCAATGCCGCGATGACCGATGCCGTATCCGGCTTGCCGGGCGTGCAGACGGTCGACATGTACGCGCTGTACCCGCACGAGACCGACCTGAAGGCGGCCGAGGAGCTGGAAGTGGAACGGCTGTGCCATGCCGATAGGTTGTGCGTGCAATTTCCCGTCCACTGGTTCGCCACCACGCCGCGCGCCATGGCGTGGCAGGACCTGGTGCTGAACCGCATGTTCTTCCTCAATCCCGACGAAGGTAAGCGCTTGCACGGCCTGCCATTCATGATCAGCGCCACGGCCGGGCAGGGCAAGGACACCTACCGCGAAGGCGGAGAGAACCTGTACCCGCTGGGCGAGTTGCTGCGCCCGTGGGAATGCACCGCCAACCAGGGCAAATTCGCCTGGCATCCCCCGTTCCTGGCCTATGGTACCGATGATTACGAAGACTTCGACCGGGCCCGCGTAGCCGAGGAGTTTGCGGCGCACATCGAAGCATTCGCCAAGACCACCTGAACCCTTCCATCGTCCGCCTATTTTGCCTAGGGACGGTGGCATGAGCAATTATCGCATCCAGGGCGCAACCGGTGAGTGGGAGGTCGTGATCGGCCTTGAAGTCCACGCGCAGGTCACTTCGCAGTCAAAGCTGTTTTCCGGCGCCGCCACCGCTTTCGGGGCCGAGCCCAACGCGCAGGTCAGCCTGGTCGACGCGGCCATGCCCGGCATGTTGCCCGTGCTGAACGAGGAATGCATCCGTCAGGCCGTGCGCACCGGCATGGCGATTGACGGGCAGATCAACGCCTGGAGCCGGTTCGATCGCAAGAACTACTTCTACGCCGATCTGCCGCAGGGCTACCAGATCAGCCAGCT
>JAZKFK010000299.1:0-3767 GCA_040386475.1 Pseudomonadota bacterium
TGGGCCTGACCATGCTGGCCAACCGCGCCATGCCGCTGACCGTGCTGGCGCTGGTGCCGATCAACGCGGTGATCGTGTACTGGAACTTCGTGCTGGATGAAGGCGCGGTGGAATGGACCTTTGGCGCCCTGACCATCGCGTTCAACGCCATCCTGGCCTGGCCGTGGCGGCGCTATTACTGGCGGCTGTTTGACTGGAACGGGCAGCCGGACTTTTCGCTGCAGCCGGGAGTGCGGGACTGATGGGGCAGACGGTTGGCAAGTGGTTCTATCACGTCGTCCGCCTGATCACCGCCCTGTGGTTCATTTATGCCGGGCTGGAATTCTTCCTGCTGCCCGGCCATCAGCGGCTGGGGCTGGTGCCTGCCAGCCGCGATTTTACGATTGCGCTGATTGCCAGCGGACTTTTTACCTGGATCAAAGCGATTGAAGCGGTTGTCGGCTTTACCATCCTGATGAACCGGATGATGCCACTGTCGATCATCGCGCTGATCCCGATCAGCTTTGTGGTGGTCTATTACAACTGGGTGCTGGAACCACATCGCGGAACCTACATCGCGGGCGGGCTCACCTTGTTCTGCACGGTGTACCTTACGTGGAGCTGGCGGGCCTATTTCTGGCCGCTACTGACCTTCAAAGGCGCGCCGCACCATGATCTGAAGCCGCACTTTACGACTATTCATTCAAGGGGGGAGACCGACACATGATCCGTACCACCAAGCTGTTGCTCGCTGCCAGCCTGCTCGCCCTCGCCGCGCCCGCCGCCGCTCAAAGTGCCAGCTGCGACCGCCAGTGCCTGATCGATCTGGCCGACCGCTATGCGCAAGCCATGATCGACGACAGCCCGCAAAGCCTGCGCTGGGCCACGGGCGCGGTGGTGGTGGAAAACCTGGCCCCCAGCGCACCGGGCCAGGGCGCTTTTACCACCATCACCGGTGAAGGGACCGACGCTTACGCCATCCACGTGGCTGATCCGGTCAGCGGGCATGTGGGCTTGCTGAAGATGATGGCGGAAGGCGAGGCGCCGGTGTTTGTCGGCATTCGCCTGAAGATTGACGCCAGCGGCGCCATCGCCGAGGCAGAACACCTGATCGCCCGCAACCTCGGCGCCGGGCAACTGGCCAACCTGCAGGCCCCGCGCCCCGCGCTGCTGGCACCGGTGGCAGAGGATTATGCCGATAGTCGTGGCCGCCTGCTGTGGCTGGGCCGATCGTATTACGATGCGCTGGACAACGGCAATTCGCGCCAGTCGAACATGGCCGACGATTGCGAGCGGCGCGAGAACGGGTTCCAGACCGCGCGCAATTCGATGGCCCGCCCGGTTACCGGTAACGGCCAGCGCGATGCGGCGTTCGCCTATCTGGGCGGCCTTGGCTGCGCCGCGCAAATGGACACCAACATGTGGGAATACATCACCCGCATCGAGGACCGCCGCGTGGACATCGCCGATCCCGTAACCGGGCTGGTCTGGGGCATGAGCCACTTCGAGCACGACTTTGCCAAGAAGGATTTCGCGCTGATCGGCGTGCCGGGAACGACCATGCGGCATATGGACTACAACGCCTTCGATATGCCCGCGATCCACGTGTACAAGGTGTGGGGCGGGGCAATCCACGAGATCGAGGCGCTGGGCATCGTCATGCCGTACCAGTCGCCGCACGTGTTCGAACGCTGATTGCTGCATTTACGCTGCGCAATAAAAAGGGGCGGGGAAGCATATGCCTCCCCGCCCCATCTGTGCGCGATACCCGAAGGCCCGGCTGTGGCTTAACCCTTCTTGGTGAGGGCGTTGGCCAGCAGTTCCGAAACGAAGCCAAACAGCGCGCCGATCACCACCGAGACGACCGTGCGCCACAGGGCATCGACCGGATCCATCGTGCCGCTGCCGGCAAGCAGGAAGGTAGTTCCGGCAACAGCCGCAAAACCATAGACGCTGGCAGGAATGGTGCTGAGCAGCGGCACCCGGCTGGCCAGGCAGATCACGAAAGCGCCCAAGCCCACCGCAACAGGGCCAGCCAGATCGCCAAGGCCCGCAAACGGGCCCATCAACGCCAGGATTGCGACCATGCCGACAATGGCGCCGAAGGTCATGCCAACCACGGCGGTAGTCAGGCCCTTGGTGCCCGCGCCCGACTGGAAGAAACAGCCCCACGCAATGAAGCTGACCCAGACGAGGCCCGGCAGCGTGGCCGCCAGCGGCACCCCGAACAGCCAGGTATCAAGTACGGCCAGCAGGCCCACGGAAACGGCAAGCGCCAGATAAGCAGACATTCAGTTCTCCCTCCCCCAGATCATGTTCTCAAGGTCCGCCGGTCGCTGGGGCGATCGCGGTAGCCACAAGGGCAGCCTATCGCATGGGTCGCACCGGGTAAATACCGGGTGGCCCAGTCGGAAAGGCCCGCCTTGGGCCTTGGCTTGCACAATTTATGCTGCATGTCATGCTGCGCACAATATTCGTTGGGGAGAAGAACGATGCGCATCATCCATTCCATCGCACCGGCGCTGGCCGCGCTGGCACTGGCCGCATGCAACCAGGCCCCTGTGGCACACGATCCAGCGACCCAGGCGGTGATCGACCGCGTGGCAATCGAGGACCTGGTGGTGGGCTATTACGCGCATCTGGGCGGCGGCGATGCGCACGCCTTCGACACCTATTTCACCGAAGATGCAGTGTTCGACGTCAACGGCATTGTCGCCAACGGGCGCAGCGAGATTGCCGGGATCTACGAAGGTCTGGGCGATGACGAGACCAGCGCCGGCAATGGCGAAGGGCCCTTCCGCATGATCCTGTCAAATCCCGTGATCGCTATCGATGGTGATACCGCCACGGCCAGCTTCATCTGGACCGGCATCCGCAATCCGGAGATCGGCGGCCCGCCGGTGTTCGTGGAACAGGGGCGAGAATACGACAAACTGGTGCGCGAGGATGGCGTGTGGAAGTTTTCCCGTCGCGTGGTTATCGCCGACAGCGGCTTGCCTGAAAGCATGAACGGCAGCTGGCAGCGCCGCGCCGATTTCGGGGTGGACGACCTCTAGCGCGGCCTGACCGGCTGGCGCAGGATCGTGCGCAGCTTTTCGGGCGGCGTGCGGCGCGGATCGCTGAGGTAGATCTCGTGATGCTCGCCGTTAAAAGTGAGGCCACGCGCAGGCATCACTTCGTGGTGCAGGCGGTGCAGCACCGCGGCTTCGTCGGCGAACGGGCCGAGGTGGAGGATCGAGAGACAGCGGCCGTCCGCGTGCTGGCCGAGTCTCACCGCCGAGGTATCGGTGTTAGGCTTGCCCGCGCGGGCCGCCGCCACGTGGTCAGCAGTGATCCAGCCGGGCACCATCAGCATCAGTGTCCAGCGCCATTCATCGCGGCGGCCAGCCTGGGTATATGCGCTTCGATCATCCGCCCACCACAGCCCTTCCAGCGGCGGCACGGCATAGTCGCGGCCCAGCTCGCGCTTGCTGAAGAATTTGGTGGCATAGGCCAGCGGATACAGCGCGGCGAGCGCGGCGGCATACTCCACTGAGTCTCCCAGGGAGCCCTGCCCATCAATCATTAGGTATTGATACGGAAGGAAAGTTCCTTCGCCAAACTCACCTGCAGGCGCGGAGAAATAGGCTTTCTCGGCCCGCTTGAGGTCCAGCTTTCCGTCCACCGTCAGGTCAACGCGTAATACCGCAACCGGTTGCCCTCGGTCCTCCGCTCACCCACGCCGATAAAGACATGCTTGGTCAGCCAGTCATGCTTGCCTGCCACACATTCGAACGTGGTCTGGCTGC
>JAZKFK010000300.1:0-1657 GCA_040386475.1 Pseudomonadota bacterium
CATCGGTGTGGCAGATGCCGGTGGCCATGATTTCCACCAGCACCTCGCCCGCCTTCGGGCCTTCAAGGTCAAGCTCGACGATTTCGAGCGGTTTCTTGGCTTCGAAGGCAACGGCGGCGCGGGTCTTCATCGGTAACGGTCTTTCTTGTGAGTGTAGGTTTGGGTCAGGCGGTCTTGTCGCTGCTTGGGGCCAGGCCGACCACTTCGTCGCCATCGCGTTCCGGCAGCATCAGGAACAGCAGCAGCGAGATGATCGAGCCCAGCGCCATGATGCACGAGACGGTCAGCAACTGGTCATTGCCCAGCGCGGTGAACAGCGCGCCGGCAATCAGGGGACTGCCCGCTGCACCCAGACGGCCGATGCCCAGCACAAAGCCGGTGCCGGTGGCGCGGGCATAGGCCGGGAAGCCGCGCGCGAAGGCGGCATAGTAGCCGCTGATCGCCGCATTGGTGAAGAAGCCGGTGATGATCGTGGCCCACTGCCATGCATCCAGTGTGTCGCGGCCCATGCCAAAGCTGGCCACGGCGACGGAACCGATCAGCAGCATCAGTGCGGTTGGCCAGCGGATGCCCAGGCGGGCCATCACGAAGCCGAACAGCAGGCTGCCCATGAAGCCGCCGACATTGGCATAAGTGAGCACGGTGGCCGCATCCTGCGGGGCATAGCCTGGCGGGTAATCGGACACGATCTGCACCGCGAACTTCAGGATGTAATAGAAGGTGATGGTGTGGAAGGCATAGCCGAAAGCCAGCAACAGCGTGACCGGGCGCAGCTTGGGGTTTGACAGGATGTCGGTCACCTTGGGCTTCACATCGGCCGCGTTGATCGTCGGCAGTGCCTCAATCGTCGGCTTGCCGAAAGCGCGCAGCGTCTTGTTCACGCCGGCCAGGTTGCCCTTGGCAGCGTGGTAAGCGGCGGTTTCAGGCACCACGAACAGCAGCACGGGGATCAGGGCCGCGGTGACGATGGCACCAAAGTCGAACACGCCACGCCAGCCATAGGCTTCCAGCAGCCATTCCGATGCGGCGATGCCGCCGATGATCGCGCCCAGCGGATAACCCGCCACGTAAGCCGCAATCGCCGCGCGGCGGGCCTTGGTGTTGGAACATTCTGCAGTGACTGCATTGGTAGCAGCCAGCATGCCGCCGATACCGATGCCGGTCAGGAAGCGGAAAGCCACCATCGGGGTTACCCCGGTGGCATGGCCGGCCATCCACATGCCCGTTGCCATCAGCACCAGGCACGCCAGCATGGTCAGCTTGCGGCCATACTTGTCCGCCGCGCCGCCCAGGATGATCGAGCCAAAGCCCATGCCCACCAGCTCGGCCGACAGGACCACGCCCAGCGCCGCACGCTCGATGCCCCATTCGGCAGAAATGCCTGGGGCGGCAAACGCGCTCGACAACACGTCGAACCCGTCCAGTGCGTTCAACAGCACCATCAGCACGACAACCGCCCATTGGCGCCAGTGCATCGGTGTGTCGTTGATGACGCTTATCGGGTTCGTGCCCTCGCTTGCAGCGGCCATTTAGTGTGATCCTCTCCTTGGTCGGGCTCTCAATCGTGGATTCGGCTGAGCAATTCCACCAGTTTTTTGACTTCGTCCGAAGTGAAGCGGCTTTTCAGCCAGGCTTCGTGGGCATCGATGCAGGCCCG
>JAZKFK010000301.1:0-4951 GCA_040386475.1 Pseudomonadota bacterium
GCGCAACAGGTCTCCTGGCTCGCCGGATCAGCGCCGTGCCCCGCCTTCTCGGCCCCTTGGGAGCCAATGGCAGATTGGAGCACGGCTCCCCGGTCACAGTTGCGGGGGCAGCGCGGGGTTTGCAAACCCGCTTCCCTCAAACAGCGCCCTTTTACGGCGATGGCGGCCCGGCCTCCCGGGCATTGCGTGACGTAGGCCGGGCTTACCCAGAGGAGCCAGCGTTTACCAGCGTTTAGGCCTTGGCGCCTAAGCGTCCCGTTCCGGCACGGCGCTCGCGCCGCTGCGGCATGGCGCGATGCTTTGCGCTACGCGCCGTGGCGCGCCGGAAACGCCGGTGCACGACCCGATGCACGACAAGGAATTGAACGCTGACTTTCTGGGACCACACGGACGAGCACCAGCCGCGCGAATTTGCCGCGCGGGTGACGCGGCGCTCCCGTTCGCATGGTCTCACGCGGCCGGTCCACACGCGCTTGCTGCGCCGCCGCCTTGGCGTGCTGGTGCTGGCCGTGGCCGTGCCCGCCGTGGCTGCTCCGGTGGTGCGCGATGTGGCCCCGCAGACAGTGGCCGAAGCGCCCGCCGCCGCTTATACCGCCCCGCTCGATCCGGAATTCGCCGCCTGGCAGCCCGCCGCCGGAGCGCCGACCGTCTCGCTGGCGAGTGAAGCATCAGCCGCCGACCTTGTCCCCATAATACTTTCCGAAAAGGCCGCTGCCACAGCCGATACAGGCCCGGCCGCGCGCGCCTTCTACCTGGGCGGCAGCTTCACCGATCGGCTGCGGGCGGAAGAATGCCTGACCATGGCGATCTATTACGAAGCCGCCAGCGAAAGCACCGCAGGCCAGCAGGCCGTGGCGCAGGTAGTGATGAACCGGATGCGCCATCCCAGCTATCCCAACACTGTATGCGGCGTGGTCTTCCAGGGCTCGCAGCGCAGCACCGGGTGCCAGTTCAGCTTCACGTGCGACGGTTCGCTGGCACGCAAGCCGCAAGCCGCCGCATGGAACCGCGCGCGCCGCGTAGCCAGCGCCGCGCTGGGCGGCTTCGTGTTTGCGCCGGTGGGCCTGGCCACGCATTACCACACCACCGCGATCTATCCCTACTGGGCGCCCAGCCTGACCGTGGTGGGCACGATCGGAGCACACCGTTTCTACCGCTGGAGCGGCCTGGCCGGACGCTCCTCCGCGTTCACCTCAGGCTATGCCGGGGGCGAGCCGCTGCCGGTACGCAATTCATCGGGTGGGACCGCGCCGCTGGCAGGCGAACTGGGTGTGCAGTTGGTGCCGGTGGTGGCCCTGCCGCCATTGACCGGCGCGGATTCGTCCGGCCTAACGCCTGCCAACGCGGCTGCACCAGTTACCGCTCCAACAACCGGTCCCGCCACCGCCAGCCCGCCGATGCAGAGCCAGCTGTTCCCGCAATCGGGGGCGGTGCGCGAGGAATATGCCGGCAGCGGGGCGTGGCTCCGGCAGCCGTAACTTCAATCGCAGTTCGCAAAGGTTCTGGAAACCATCTTGCCGAACCTTGCCTTAGGTGCCGCTGTGTAGAGCGACCTTGCGGCATCGCAGAGTGCCGATCGCGATAACTGCACGAGGCCGCCCCACCCCATGTCGATCCGCTTTGCCGCCGCCAAACGCCCCTGCCCCAACCGCATGGACTGGTATCAGGTGCGGTTCGCCACGCGGGTGGCAGCCAATGACAATTCCCTGCGCCAGATCCGTTCCGATGCGCTGCACGCGGCCCTGCGCCACTTTGACCAGCATGGGCTGGCCGCCGCGCGTGTGGCGGGTGAGCAGGCCGAGGCCGCGCTGATCGAGGGCGATGCGGATGGCCATTCGTTGTGGCTGGACATTTGCCGCACGCTGGATCGCCGCACTGCTGCGCACGTTGCCAGCCTGGCCGCCAACCGGCGCTGATACCGCAGGCGCGGCGATGGAACACGAGCTGCGCGCCGCCATCCAGCAGGGCGAACTGGCGATCCACTACCAGCCGATCGTGGACCTGCGCACCGGCCGCATCCGCAAGTTTGAGGCGCTGGTGCGCTGGTTCCATCCGGCGAGGGGCGAGGTTTCGCCGGTCGAGTTCATCCCCTTGGCCGAGCGATCCGGCCTGATCATCACGCTGGGCAACTGGATCACCCGCACCGCCGCCTGCGCGGCTGCCACGTGGCCGGAAGACGTGCTGCTGGCGGTCAACCTTTCTCCGGTGCAGATCACCGCACCCGGCGCCGAGCTGGGCGTGCTCGCCGCGTTGCGCGAAGCGCGACTGCCTGCGCGCCGGCTGGAGCTGGAAGTCAGCGAAAGCCTGCTGCTGGACCAGGGCGACGCGGCGGCGCAATTCATGGGAGTGCTGGCGGCCGAGGGCGTGCGCTTCACGCTGGCGGATGTCGGCACCGGCGATGCCTCGCTGGACTACATCAGGCGCTATCCATTCAGCGCGATCAAGGTGGACCGCAGTCTCGTGTCCGGCCCGGTGATGGGCCATAGCCATGCGGCAATCATCCGCGCGGTGGCGGACTTTGGCGAAGCCCTGGGCATCGCGACCGTGGCCGTGGGCCTGGAAACTGCCGAGCAGGTGGATATGGTCCGCCGCGCCGGATGCACCCTGGGCCAAGGGTGGCACTTCAGCCGGGCGGTGCCGCAAGAACAGGTGTTACACTTGCTGGCGGATAAGCAGGCGGCCTTGCGCAGGGCGCTCTGAACACCCCTTCCAATGCCGCTTATCGTTATTGCGAACTATTAGCAAAGTTAACGAGCGTTTACGCGCTATTCGCGGTTGCAATGCGATTCGCACGGGCGTAGGGCAAGGCCGAATTTTGACGGCCTGACCTCCCCAAGCGGTGCGCGGAGGAGGCCATCTTGGACACTGCCTTTCGCGCCCGCGCAGCTTCAAGGACAGGACCCCTCCCCCATGGCCCAAGAAACCTCGCGCAAGAAGATCGCCCTGATCGGCTCCGGCATGATCGGCGGCACGCTCGCCCACCTCGCCGCGAAGAAGGAAATGGGCGACATCGTCCTGTTCGACGTGGTGGAAGGCATTCCGCAGGGCAAGGCGCTGGACCTGTCGCAGTGCGGCCCGGTTGAAGGGTTCGACACCAGGATCACCGGCACTAACGATTATGCCGATATCGCCGGGGCCGATGTGATCATCGTCACCGCCGGTATCCCGCGCAAGCCGGGGATGAGCCGGGATGACCTGCTGGCCATCAACCTTGGCGTGATGAAGGCCGTGGGCGAAGGCATCAAGGCCAACGCGCCTGACGCGTTCGTGATCTGCATCACCAACCCGCTCGATGCGATGGTCTGGGCGCTGCGCGAATTCTCCGGCCTGCCCGCCAACAAGGTGGTCGGCATGGCGGGCGTGCTGGATTCGGCGCGCTTCGCCACATTCCTGGCATGGGAATTCGGCGTTTCGGTGAAGGACGTTAATGCCTTCGTGCTGGGCGGCCACGGCGATACCATGGTGCCGGTGCTTGAATACTCGACCATCAGCGGCGTGCCGGTGACCGACCTCGTGAAAATGGGCAAGAGCAGCAAGGCGCGGCTGGACGAGATCGTCGCCCGCACCCGCGCCGGCGGCGGCGAGATCGTTGGTCTGCTGAAGACCGGCAGCGCCTATTACGCCCCCGCCACCAGCGCCATCGCGATGGCCGAAGCCTACCTGGGTGACCAGAAGCGCATCCTGCCCTGCGCGGTCTACGTTGACGGCCAGTACGGCCTCGACGGCCTCTATGTCGGCGTGCCGGTGGTGATCGGTGCAGGCGGCGCGGAAGAGGTGATCGAGATTGCCCTGGACGACGAAGCCAAGGCCAACTTCCAGGTCAGCGTCGATGCGGTGAAGGAACTGCTGGTGGCCTGCCGGGCGATTGACGGCTCTCTCGCCTAACCAAGTCTCAAGTGCCGGCGGCCACCTTGTCGCCGGCATTCGTTCCCCTGCGAACGCACATTTCTAAGGATCCCCAATGTCCATCCTCGTCAACAAGAACACCAAGGTCATCACGCAAGGCATGACCGGTGAAACCGGCACTTTCCATACCGAGCAGGCGCTTGCCTATGGCACGCAGATGGTTGCCGGCGTGACCCCCGGCAAGGGCGGCACCACGCACATCGGGCTGCCGGTGTTCAACACCGTGGCGCAGGCCGCGCAGGAAACCGGCGCCACGGCGAGCGTCATCTATGTGCCGCCGCCCTTCGCGGCAGACTCGATCCTCGAAGCGATCGACGCCGGGATCGAACTGATCGTGGCGATCACCGAGGGTATTCCGGTGATGGACATGGTCCGCGTGAAGCGCGCGCTCAGCGGCACCAAAAGCCGCCTGATCGGCCCCAACTGCCCCGGCGTGCTGACGCCAGACGAATGCAAGATCGGCATCATGCCGGGCAAGATCTTCCGCAAGGGCAGCGTGGGCGTTGTCTCGCGTTCAGGCACGCTGACTTATGAAGCCGTGTTCCAGACCACCCAGATCGGCCTGGGCCAGACCACCGCAGTCGGCATCGGCGGCGATCCGGTGAACGGCACCAACTTCATCGACGTGCTGGACCTGTTCCTTGACGATCCCGAGACCGAAAGCATCATCATGATCGGCGAAATCGGCGGTTCGGCGGAAGAAGAAGCCGCTGCCTTCATCATGGCCGAAGCCGCCAAGGGCCGGTCCAAGCCGATGGTCGGCTTCATCGCCGGGCGCACGGCTCCTCCGGGCCGCCGCATGGGCCACGCCGGCGCCATCGTTTCGGGCGGCCAGGGCGGCGCGGACGACAAGATCGCGGCGATGGAAGCTGCGGGCATCCGCGTCTCCCCCTCGCCCAGCCTGCTGGGTGAAACGCTCGACGCGCTGCTCAAAGAACTCGCCTGAATCTAGGAACTGCCGCCATGGGTAACGAAGCACAGCAATTCCTTCCCGAAATCGAGGGACAGGATGGCCCGCAGCCCGGCCCCAGCTGGGCCAATCCGC
>JAZKFK010000301.1:5051-6387 GCA_040386475.1 Pseudomonadota bacterium
CCCGAAATCGAGGGACAGGATGGCCCGCAGCCCGGCCCCAGCTGGGCCAATCCGCGCTGGCCGCTGACCGATGGCGCAGACGCCTCGGGCGCGATGGACCCCACCGCCATGCGTATCGTGGTGGAACAGGCGGCAGCCAAGGGCGGCAAGGCATTGGACCCGGCGGCGATTACGCAGGCCGCCGATGCTTCGATCCGCGCCATGATGCTGGTGCGCACCTTCCGCGTGCGCGGCCATCTGGCGGCAGACCTCGATCCGCTGGGCCTGACCAAACAGGAAATCCCCGCTGACCTGACGCCTGAGTACCACGGCTTCACCGGCGCCGCGCTGGACCAGCAGGTTTATCTGGGCGGCGTACTGGGCTTTGAGTGGTCCACCGTGCGCGAACTGGTGGAGACGCTGCGCAGGAATTACTGCGGGCAGGTTGGCCTGGAATACATGCACATCGCCGATGTGGATGAGCGGCGCTTTCTGCAGGACCGGATCGAAGGGCAGAACAAGGTCATCACCTTCACCCCGGAAGGCAAGAAGGCCATTCTGGGCGCGGTGATCCGCGGCGAGGAATACGAGAAGTTCCTGGGCAAGAAGTACGTCGGCACCAAGCGTTTCGGCCTCGACGGCGGCGAATCCATGATCCCGGCGCTGGAAGCCGTGATCAAGTATGGCGGCGCGCTGGGCGTGCGCGAGATCGTGTACGGCATGGCTCACCGTGGCCGGCTGAACGTGCTCGCGAACGTGATGGCCAAGCCCTACAAGGTGATCTTCCACGAATTCTCCGGCGGCAGCGCCAACCCGGATGACGTGGGCGGTTCGGGCGATGTGAAGTACCATCTGGGCACCAGCACCGACCGCGAGTTTGACGGCATCAAAGTGCACATGTCGCTCGTCCCCAACCCTTCGCACCTCGAAGCGGTGAACCCTGTGGTGCTGGGCAAGGTGCGCGCGCAGCAGGCCGTGCAGGATGATCTGGCCCGCCACGAAAAGGTGCTGCCGGTGCTGCTGCACGGCGACGCCGCCTTTGCCGGGCAAGGTGTGGTGTGGGAATGCCTGGGCCTGTCCGGCGTGCGCGGCTACAATACCGGCGGCTGCCTGCACTTCGTTATCAATAACCAGATCGGTTTTACCACCAGCCCACAATTCGCCAGATCGTCCCCCTACCCCTCGGACGTGGCCAAGGGCGTGCAAGCGCCGATCCTGCACGTCAACGGCGACAATCCGGAAGCGGTAACTTTCGCCTGCAAGCTGGCAATCGAATACCGCCAGATGTTCAAGCGCGACATCGTGATCGACATGTGGTGCTATCGCCGCTTCGGCCACAACGAAGGCGACGAGCCCA
>JAZKFK010000302.1:0-6669 GCA_040386475.1 Pseudomonadota bacterium
CGGCGGCAGGTCGGGCAGGATTTCCGGCCATTGCCGCAGCACGCCCGCGCCCAGCCCCTGTTCCAGTCGCACGCTGGCGGGCCGGGCCCGGCTGCCGTCCAGCCGGGCCATGAACTGGTCAAGGTATTGCTGCTGCGCCCAGTTGATGGAATCGGCGTTGGTGGCAAATTGGGCATAGGCAACCGCAGTGGGCGTTTGCATGCTGCGCAAGGTGGCGATCAGCTCCTCGTCCTCGTCCTGCGGCTGGTCAAACAGAATATCGATGCCGATGGCCTTGGCGCCCATCCCGTCAAGCTGGCGCAGGGCAGCGGCCAGCACCCGGCGATCGAGCGGTGACCGTTTGCGCAGCCCGATCAGGGTGTCGTCGTCATAAACCACCATCACTACGCGTGGATCGGTCTCCACCCGTTCGGCCAGTTCATAAGCGCGCGAATCGAACAGCCGCGCCTCGGCATCGCCCAGCACCGGCAGGCTCCAGGAAAAGCGCGCCAACAGCACCGCCAGCACCAGCAGCAGGCCGGTCAGCGCCAGCCGCTGCCAGCCGGCCTCGCGCACGTTGCGCCCTCCTGATCTGAACAGGCCAGAGGAAAACAGCGATCTGGTAACGCCTGCGGCCACTTTCACGGCCCCCCAAGTGCCGAATCCCCAAGTGGACATGAGCCTGCGGCATGGCCCCCTGCATGGCAAGGACTAACGGGGGCCTGGCTGCCCCGCGCAAACTTGGCTGTTTATTTCACCGCCTTGGCGTGGTCATATCCGGCCCGCAGAACATGCCCGAGTCGCAACGCAGGGCTGAAATGGTTGGCCCCGCTCGCTCGGCACTTTGCTTGGGGGAATACCGATGGCCGTTAACGATCACGTCGACTTTGCGACTTTCATGGAAGGCGTCAAGAAGCGCAACCCGCACCAGCCGGAGTTTGTCCAGGCGGTGCAGGAAGTGGCCGAGGACATCTTCGATTTCATGGGCGACAAGGAGGAATACCACTCCGAACAGATCCTGCGCCGCATTGCCGAGCCGGACCGGGTGGTATCGTTCCGTGTGTGCTGGGAGGATGACAACGGCAACATCCGCGTCCAGCGCGGGTTTCGCATCCAGAACAACAACGCGATCGGCCCCTACAAGGGCGGCATCCGCTTCCACCCCAGCGTTAACGAGAGCGTGCTGAAGTTCCTGGCTTTCGAGCAGACCTTCAAGAACGCGCTGACCGGCCTGCCGATGGGCGGCGGCAAGGGCGGCTCCAACTTCAATCCCAAGGGCAAGAGCGTGCGCGAGATCATGCGTTTTTGCCAGAGCTTCATGACCGAGCTGTATCGCCACATCGGCGCCGATGTTGACGTGCCGGCGGGCGATATCGGCGTGGGTGGGCGCGAGATCGGCTTCATGTTCGGCCAGTACAAGCGCATCACCAATGAATTTACCGGCGTGCTGACCGGCAAGGGGCTGGAATGGGGTGGCAGCCTGATCCGCACCGAGGCGACCGGCTATGGCGCGGTGTACTTCCTGGAGAACATGCTCAAGCATCGCGGCATGGACCTGACCGGCAAGACGGCGGTGATCTCCGGATCGGGCAACGTGGCCACGCATGCGGCGGAAAAGATCGTCCAGTTGGGCGGGAAGGTGCTGACGCTGTCCGACAGCGGCGGCTTCATCCACGATCCGGCGGGCATTTCGCAGGAGAAGATCGACTGGGTGAAGACCCACAAGACTCACCGTCGCGGGCGCATCAGTGAATATGTCGATGCCTTCCCCGGCTCCAGCTTCCACGCCGGCAAGACCCCGTGGGGCGTGCCGTGCGACGTGGCGCTGCCCTGCGCCACGCAGAACGAGTTGCTGGGGGCGGACGCCAAGCTGCTGGTGGACAACGGCTGCATCGCGGTGTCCGAAGGCGCCAACATGCCGAGCGACCTTGACGCCGTGCACCACTTCAAGGCGGCGAAGATCATGTTCGCGCCGGGCAAGGCGGCCAATGCCGGCGGCGTGGCGGTGTCGGGCCTGGAAATGAGCCAGAACTCTGCCCGGCGCAGCTGGAAGGAAGAGGAACTGCAGGTCCTGTTGCACGATATCATGGACGGCATCCACCACCGTTGCATCGCCTATGGCGACCAGGGCGGCGGCTATGTCGACTATGTGAAGGGTGCCAATATCGCCGGGTTCAAGAAGGTGGCCGATGCTATGCTGGCATTCGGTGTGGTGTAATCGGCAGGGTGTGGCGGCGAGTCGTGGTGGCTCGCCGCAGCATACCTACGCAAAACCATCAATGTTTGCAGTAAACCGAAATTAACCCAGTTTGAGGGAAAGGCGTTAGCGGGCGCGCGGGTTGTAGCCGAATAGGTAGTAGTCGCCCCCGGGGTCGACGCTCCGCTGCTGTTGACCGTCCAGGCACCGGCTCCGGCAGTGATCGGGCTCGTCAGGGCCGGGATCGCGGTAAAGGTGCCGATCTGCGTGACGGCCGACGCGCGATCACCGGGGTCACCACCGGATCTACCGCCGGCTATTACATGTCGGTCAAGGCAGCTGTGACCTATCGGCCAATGGTCATCCCCACCACGCTGCTGACCAATTCGGCGATGAACCAGCAAGCCACGGTGAGGCTGCAATGAAGGCCCGGCGCAAACTGCTGAGCGACACCAGAGGCGCGGCGATCATCGAATTTGCCATGGTGTTCCCGGTGTTCCTGCTGTTCCTGTTTGGCGGGGTGGAAGGCTGCCGCCTGATGTGGTCACAGCAATCGCTGGAGACTGCCGCTTATGAAACCGTGCGCTGCATGTCGATCAGCAGCAATTGCGACACCACCACGGAGCAAGAGGCCAAGGCGATTGCCGAAGCGGCCAAGGTGGGCGCGACTATCACCGCCAGCGCGGTAACCTTGCGATCGAATGTTTCGTGCCGGGGCCACAGTGCCTCCAATCAGGTAACGATCAGCACGCCGTTCAGCACCGTGCTGCGCGGATTCCTGCCGATGCCGGCCACGATCACGGCAACGGCCTGCTTCCCGGTAATTACGCTGACCTGATCAACCGAGCGGCGCGGCCAGCAAGGCTTGTGCGTCCACGGCCAGATCCACCGCCGCAATCGCCGCTGCCAGCGCGCATTGGCCCGGCGCGACCGCTGCTCCATCAACGGTAACCGCGCCCGCCAGCGGGATCACCAGCAGCTTGCCGGAATACTGCGCGGTGACAACCGGGGTGGGCGGACCTTCCACCCGATCAAGCCGAAAATGCGGCCCTGCCACCAGTGTGATGCTGCCACTTTGCGCCATTTGACGGCGCAATTCCGGCGCGTGCGGCACGCCGCTGGCCACAGCCACGCCCTGTTCCAGATGCAGCTCGCGCGGGCGGCCATAATCGAACAGGCGATAAGTGATGTCCGAGTTCTGCTGCACCTCGATAATCGCCACGTCCGGCCCGATGGCGTGGACGGTGTTGGCGGGAATGTAGTAGAAATCGCCCGGCTTGACCGGGTGCCACACCAGCAGGTCCTCGATCGAGCCGTCAAGTGCCGCGGCCCGCATGGCCTCGGCGCCGATGTCAGCCGCAAAGCCCACGCCCAGCATGGCATCCGGCCCCGCAGCGACCACCAGCCAGCATTCCTCCTTGCCGTGCCGCCCCAGCCCCAGTGCTTCTGTCTGCGCGTCAGAAGGGTGCACTTGCACCGACAGTTTCTCGCTGGTGAAGATGTATTTCACCAGCAGCTGCGGCAGCTCGGCCGGTGGCTCAAACCAGATTTCGCCAATCTGCGCGCCCGATGGATTTGAGAACGGCGCGGGCAGATCGGTGCGACCCCACGGCTTTTCAACGGTTCGGGTAGGCAGGATCATGCGTGTTCGGTCCCGTGTGCGGCTTCCACGATCGACAAGTCCCACTCCAGCGCGCCCAGATCGGCGCGGCGGAAGGTGCGGATGGCAGGATAATCGCCAGCTGCCACCTTGGCCACGAAATCGGGATCGCCGATCAGCGCGCGGCCCACGGCGACCATGTCGTAATGGCCCGCCGCCATGCCAGCCGCCAGTTCGCCAATTGCCTCCGCCACCCGCGCTTGCGGATCGACACCTTTCATAAACACGTCCATCACATCGGTATCGAGGCCCACCGAGCCTACGGTGATCACCGGCAGTCCTTGCGCTGCCGCCTTGGTCCAGCCCGCCAGGTTGCGCTGGTCACCCGAAACCAGTTCAGGCCACTCAGGCTCCCAGAAACGGCGGGTGCTGGCGTGGAGCACGTCTGCCCCGGCAGCGCGGAACAGGCAAGCCATCACCGCCAGATCATCCGGCGAAGGGGCCACGCGCGCGGCATAGTCCACTTCCTTCCACTGCGAGAAACGCAGCGAGATCACGAAGTCAGGCCCGCACGCCGCACGAATCGCCGCCACGATCTCGGCCGGGAAACGCGCTCGCTGGGCCACGTCCGGCCCGCCATAGCCATCTGTCCGCACGTTCGATCCGTGCCACAGGAACTGGTCGAGGAAATAGCCGTGCGCCGCGTGGACCTCCACCCCGCAAGCGCCGATGTCCTGCGCGATCTTTGCGGAGCGCACGAATCCGTCGCGGATTTGCGCCAGTTCATCCAGCGTGGCCGAGCGTCCGTTGGCCTTGCCGGGATGGGCGAGGCCGCTGGCGGACAGCGCCTGCCCGTCGGTCCGCATCGCGCCTTCGTGCCACAATTGCAGCAGCATCTCGGACCCTTCGGCGCGCACCGCATCGACGCAGGCCGCCCAGCCATCGCGGGTGCGCTTGGTCAGCCAGGCACTGGTCGGCTGCACCGTGGCCGACGGATGATCAATTGCCGCGCTCTCGCCGATGATCAGCCCGGTGCCGCCCTGCGCCCGCCGCGCGTAATAGGCGGCGAGGTCTGGGCTGGGCGCCCCGTCGACGCACATCCCGCGCTGCATGGCAGGCATGACCCAGCGGTTGCGGAATGTGGTGCCGTTGATGGTTACGGGCGTGAACAGGATCGTGGGATCAGGGGTCATTCGCGATAGTCTTAGCGTGGCCAGTCAGTCGCGCAAGAAGCTGGCCTCGATGGTCAGGCCACTGTCGCGCAGGTCTGTCTGCTCACAAGAGAAAGGCCCGGCTGTGCCATGCATGGCAGCCGGGCCTTTCGGTTGAGCGGCGAGGTCCACGCGATGGCCCCGCTGCCCGCAAGCTTGTGTCAGAAGCGTTTGGTCATGCCCAGCCGGAACTGGCGTGGCTCCACCACCCGGCTGTTGCGGCCCAGCACGCCTTCGGCCGGTTCGCCGGGGAAGCGCGTCTCGTAGAAATAGTCGATGTCGTCATCCTTGCTGTCGAGCACGTTGAGCACTTCGCCATAGAACTCCAGCCCCCACAAGTCGTCCGGCGTCCAGCCCATTCGGGCGTTGGCAAGGAAGGTGGATGCGCCGCGCTGGCTGTTGTCCTCGATCAGCGCATGCGGGCCCATATAGCGCAGGCGCAGCGAGGCGTTCCATTGGCGGAAGGCGGCAGAGGCGCCCAGCTCGCCCGCGCTGTTAAGCGCGCCAGGCACGAAGTTCTCGCCATCGGGCAGGCCGGTGAAACGAGAATGCGATCCGGTCCACACGGCGTCGATCGCCAGCCAGTTGGTCGGCTTCCAGAAAGCGGTCAGCTCGTAGCCCCGGCGACGGCTGGGGTCGCTCGGCTCCACTGCCCCGCTGTCGCCCACGTAAATCAGCTCGCTGGCGATGCTTGACCACCAGTAGACCCCCGTGAAGATCAGCCCACCGCGCTCGAAGCGGAAGCCCACTTCCTCGAAGTCACCCCGCACCAGGCCAGGGGCGGGACTGACTGGATTGGTCACGCCGCGCGCGTCGTTGGAATGGAAGCCCTGGCCGTAGTTGGCATAGAGTGCGATGCCGTCGGCTACCTCGTAGTTCACGCCGATCTTGGGCGACACGATGCTGTCGCTGACATCGCCGCTCCACACATCGATCCCATCCAGCGCGCGCGTCTTGAAGCCGTACCAGTCACCGCGCAAGCCCGCGGTCACGAACAGCCGCTCCACCGGCTCGGCGGTGATTTCGGCATAAAGCCCGGCCGATTGCTCGCGGACGGCGAAGGTGTTGTAATTGAAGTCCAGTGCGCCGTTCACGGTCTCATCCAGCCCGATCGGGCCGATCCGGTCCATGCGCAGTTCGGTGCCGACTTTCACGGTGATGCGGTCGCTCAGTCGGTCGCTGCGTTCCACCCTGCCGCCATAAGTCCAGCGTTGTTCGAACTGGCGCAGCTGGTCGCCGTTGACCGGGTCTTCCAGGAAGTAGGTGAAGTTGTTGAGCAGGCTCCAGTCGTACTGCTGCGCATAGGCGGTCAGCCGCCAGTGATCGTCCTGGTAATTGGCGGTCAGCACCTGCCGCTCGGTCGATCCGCGCAAGGTGTCGTCCAGTGAGCAATAACGGTCTTCGCACAGCGGGGTGCCGATCAGCCGCTCGGGCAATTGCTCGGTCGGTGCCCAGCTGGCATCAAACATGTGCAACGCAATCTGGAAATCGCCTTGGCCCAGAGGGGCAGAATACTTGATCAGGCCGGAGTATCCGGAAAAGTCCTCGGGCAGTTCCCACGGACCGTGATTAAACTTGGCCTGGCCCATCACCAGCAGGTCACCGCTGCCCACGCTGGCCGATGCGCCGCCCACGAAGCGGCGGTAGCCATACGAGCCCACCTCCACGGTGGCGAAGGGATC
>JAZKFK010000303.1:0-1600 GCA_040386475.1 Pseudomonadota bacterium
GCCGGATCCTCGCCGCCCTCGCCGGTGTTCGACTTGCCGCCGATGCGGTTCATCGCCACGGCCAGCGTGGTGTGCGCTTCCCAGCTGATCGAGCCATAGCTCATCGCGCCGGTGACGAAGCGCTTGACGATTTCGGCGGCGGGTTCGACCTCGCCGATGTCGAGCGGCTGGTCGGCCGGCTTCAGTTCCATCAGCCCACGAATGGTCAGCGCGCGCTCGGTCTGGTCGTTGATGGAGGCTGCGAAATCCTGGTAATCGGCCCACTTGTTGCCGCGCACCGCGTGCTGCAGCGAAGCGACGTTGCCCGGGGTCCACGCATGTTCCTCGCCGCGCAGGCGGTACTGGTAGATGCCGCCCACATCGAGCATGTTCTTGAAAATCGGGTTGTCACCGAAAGCCGCCTCGTGCCGGCGCACGCTTTCCTCGGCCACTTCGGCCAGGCCAATGCCCTCGATGGTGGTGGCGGTGCCGGTGAAGTACTGGTCGATGAAGGCGGAGGACAGGCCCACCGCGTCAAAGATCTGCGCCCCGCAGTATGACTGGTAGGTGCTGATGCCCATCTTGGACATCACCTTCATGATGCCCTTGCCCACGGCCTTGATGTAGTTCTTGCACACCTGTTCGGCGCTCAATTCCGGGTGCTTGGCGGCGCGAATCTGCTCCAGCGTCTCGAACGCCAGGTACGGGTTGATCGCTTCGGCGCCATAGCCGGCCAGCGCGCAGAAGTGATGCACCTCGCGCGCTTCGCCGGTTTCCACCACCAGCCCGGTCTGCATCCGCAGGCCCTGCCGCACCAGGTGATGGTGCACCGCCGCCGTTGCCAGCAGGGCGGGCATGGGGATGCGGTCCTGGGCCGCCGCGCGGTCGGACAGGATCAGGATGTTGCGATCCTGCAGCACGGCTTCGGTGGCCGCCCAGCACATTTCCTTGATCGCCATTTCCAGGCCCGCCGCGCCACTGGCGGCATCCCAGGTCATATCGACCGTCTCGGTCCGGAACGCGCCATCGAGGCTGGCTTCGACCGAGCGGATCTTTTCCATGTCCTTGTTGGTCAGGATCGGCTGGTCCACTTCCAGCCGCTTGTGCAGGCCCGCATCCATGCCCAGCAGGTTGGGGCGCGGACCGATCATGGACAGCAGGCTCATCACCAGTTCCTCGCGGATCGGATCGATCGGCGGGTTGGTCACTTGCGCGAAGTTCTGCTTGAAATAATCGTACAACAGGCGGCTGCGGGTGGACAGCACGGCAATCGGCGTGTCGGTGCCCATCGAGCCGAGCGGATCGTCGGCCGAAACGGCCATCGGCTCAAGGAAGCGCGACACGTCTTCCTGGGTGTAGCCGAAGGCCTGCTGGCGGTTGAGCAGCGTCTCATCCGCCTCGCGCACGGCTTCCACGTCGGTCTCGATCGCGTCGAGATCCTTCAGCTTGTACTGCGCCTTTTCCAGCCACTTGTCGTACGGCTGCGCGCCGCACAGCTGGGCCTTGATCTCGTCATCCTCGATGATGCGGCCCTGCTCCAGGTCGATCAGCAGCATCTTGCCGGGTTGCAGGCGCCACTTGCGCACGATGTCCTCTTCGGCAAACGGCAGCACGCCGCTTT
>JAZKFK010000304.1:0-3056 GCA_040386475.1 Pseudomonadota bacterium
GCCACGCGGGCGAACAGGTCCTGGAAGTTCTCGCCCGGCAGCAGGTAGCGGTCCTTCAGCGTTTCCTTGCCGAATTCGGTCAGGTTGGCATCGCGCGCATTGTCGGTCACCACGGTGAAGCGGCGCGCGTTGACGGTCTTGGAATCGCTCTTTGCCGCAGCTGCGGCGGCCAATGCGCCGGTCATTGCGGCGGTGGCTTCGGCCACCAGCCCATCGCTGCCTGCATCCTTGCGGTCCATATCGATTGCCTTTCCGGCATTGCCTGCGGCGCTCGTGCCCTTGGGCGGCGCATCGCCAGCTACGCTCATATCCAGTTCCATCGCCGTTTCGTCCGTTGTCCTGAATTCCATTACGCGCCCGTCCCCATCGAATTTTTCAGGCCCCGTGCAAACCGGGGCTATGCCGCTTTGTTCCGCATGTGTTCGAATCGGTAAGGGGCACTTGTTGCGGCCCCCACCTACCCTTTTCCATGCGTCGGAAGGGAAAAACTTATCCCCCGCCTGCCCACAGGTCAGCCCGGATGCACCCCTCTTCCCACTCCTCCGGTGCGCCGCATTGCCAGGCAAAGGCGCATCAGTGAAAACTAGGTCTGGTAGGTGCCCCCGGTATTCAAACCACCACCCATAGTGATGCGACGCGAATCCACGCGCAAGAGGCTTAAGTACGATTTAAGCACGATCGACCATCAGACAAGCCGGTGTATTACCTGGTGCACACACCGCGACGCGTGGGGAATGCTCCACTGGCGTGGTGCGCAAGCCCCTAAATCGATCTGGGCAAAAAAATGTGGGCGATTGCGCAGGCGTGAATCTTTCGAATCAACCGGCGCAACAAGGTTTCAGCGGACCTGCGCAGAACCACGAAACTGGACCCGGCGGCCAAGATTTGGCACAAGCGCAGCCAGTCCATCTGGGGGTATTATATGGTCACCATGGTCAAGGCCCTGCCTTTCGGCATCTTCCTGACGATCCTGGTCTGCTTGTTCATGGGTTCGGGCGGGTCGACCGGCGGCGTGCTCAACATCTTCAGCTTCCATATCGAGGCGATGGATTTCGACGTGAAGCTGTACTGGTCGTGGGCCATGTTCATTTGTGCCACCCTGCTGGCATGGGCGATCATGTTCATGATGGGCGATTGAGCGAGCTGCCCCCGAGCGACGATCCGCACGCGGACTACCTGGCCGCCTGCGCGCCCGCCGTTCGCGAGCGGCTGCTGGCGATCCGCGCCGAACTGGAAGCGCGCGTGCCGGGCACCACGCGCTGCATGGCCTACCGGATGCCAGCCCTGAGAAAGGGCCGCGTGATCGCCTATTTCGCCGCGTTCAAACACCACATCGGAATTTACCCGCCGGTCACCTCTCCGCCCGAACTGGTGGCGGAACTGGCCCCTTATGCCGGACCAAAGGGCAACCTGTCCTTCCCGCACAAGGCCCCGCTGCCGCTGGACCTGATCGGCCGGGTGGGCGCGGCGCTGGCGGCGCAATACGGGCAGGCTTAGGGCACCAGCACCGTATCGCGCGCGATCAGATCCGTTTCCGGGTAGTCCAACGTATAGTGCAGGCCCCGGCTTTCGTGCCGCTTCAGCGCAGAATCCACGATCAGTTCGGCGCACTGGTGCAGGTTGCGCAGCTCGATCAGGTCGGTCGTCACGCGGAAGTGGCCGTAATAGTCCTCGATCTCGCTGCCCAGCAGCTTGATGCGGTGCGCGGCGCGCTCCAGCCGCCGCGTGGTGCGCACGATGCCGACATAGTTCCACATGAAACGGCGTATCTCGGTCCAGTTCTGCTTGATGACCACTTCTTCGTCCGAATTGGTCACCCGGCTTTCGTCCCACTCGCGGATCGCGGGGATTTGCAGCAGTTCGTCCCAGCGGGCCAGGATGTCCTGCGCTGCCGCTTCCCCGAACACGAAGCATTCCAGCAAGCTGTTGGAGGCGAGGCGGTTGGCGCCATGCAGCCCGCTTTCGGTGCATTCGCCCGCCGCCCACAGGCCCGGCAGGTCGGTCCGCGCATCCAGTTCGATCACCACGCCGCCGCAGGTATAGTGCTGCGCGGGGACCACCGGGATTGGCTGCGTGGTCATATCGATGCCCAGCGCCAGCAGCTTTTCATAGATATTGGGGAAATGGCCGCGCACGAAATCCGGCGGCATGTGGCTGATGTCCAGGTGCACGAAATCCAGGCCATAGCGCTTGATCTGGTCATCGTTGGCGCGCGCCACGATGTCGCGCGGGGCCAGTTCCATCCGGTCGGCATCATAATCCACCATGTAACGGTGGCCGGTGACCGGGTTTATCAGGTGACCGCCCTCGCCGCGCACGGCCTCGGTGATGAGGAAATTCTTGACCTCGAGGTTGTACAGGCACGTCGGGTGGAACTGCATCATCTCCATGTTGGAGACGCGCGCGCCCGCCCGCCAGGCCATGGCAATGCCATCGCCCGTGGCGCCGCGCGGCGCGGTGGAGAACTGGTACACGCGCCCCGCCCCGCCACTGGCCAGCACGGTGGCGCGGGCCACGTGTGCTTCCACCTTGCCGGTCGCCTCGTTCAGGGCATAGGCGCCCCACACGCGGCCTGATCCGGAATAGCGTTCCTCATGCTTGCCGGTGATCAGGTCGATGCAGCTGCGACCCGCCAGCAGGGTGATGTTGGGGTTTTCCTCCGCCGCCTTCAGCAGCGCGGCCTGCACCGCCCAGCCGGTGGCATCGTCCACGTGCACGATGCGGCGGTGCGAATGGCCGCCTTCGCGCGTCAGGTGCAGGTGATCGCTCTCGCGGTTGAACGGCACACCCAGGTCGCACAATCGGTCGATGGCGGCGGGGGCGCGCTCGATCACGAACTCCACCGCGTCCCGGTCATTCAGGCCAGCGCCCGCCACCATGGTATCGCGGATGTGATCCTCGAACGTGTCGCCCACATCCAGCACGGCAGCAATCCCGCCCTGCGCCCATGCGGTGGAGCCGCTGTTCAGCGCCCCCTTGGCCAGCACCAGCACCTTCAGGCGCGTGGCGAGTGAAAGCGCGGCGGTGAGCCCGGCGGCGCCGGAACCGATCACGAG
>JAZKFK010000305.1:0-17189 GCA_040386475.1 Pseudomonadota bacterium
TCCTCGATGCAGCTTGACCAGGCGGAGCGCGGCTTTGCCTTCTCGCTCAACGGCCCGCTGTCGATGCGGATGGACCAGGGCAAGCCCGACGCCGCCGATTTCCTCAATACCGCGGATGAGGGCGAGATCGCCGACGTGCTCTATACCTACGGCGAGGAGCGCCAGTCGCGCCGCGTGGCCCGTGCCATCGTCGCCGCACGCCCGCTGGCAACCACGGGTGAACTGGCCGAAGTGGTGCGCAAGGCGCTGGGTTACCGGCAGGGCATGCCCAAGGATCCGGCCACGCGCAGCTTTCAGGCCATCCGTATCCACGTGAACGGCGAACTGGACGAACTAGAGGCCGGCCTTGCCGCCGCCGAAGTGCTGCTGGGCGAAGGCGGACGGCTGGCCGTGGTCAGCTTCCACAGCCTGGAGGATCGCATCGTCAAGCGGTTCCTGCGCGATGCCGCCAATGCCACGGCGCGCGCCAGCCGCCACATGCCGGACATGCCCGCCACGCGGCCCGCCACTTTTGCTACGCCTGCCAAGGCCGTGCGCGCCGGCAAGGCCGAGTGCGAGCGCAATCCGCGCGCCCGCTCGGCCACCTTGCGCGCCGCTGTCCGCACCGCTGCCGTTCCCGCCGCCCGTCATAAGGATCACGCCGCATGACCCCGCAAGCCCGCTTCCGCCGCATTGGCTGGTTCGCCCTGCTGGGCGTCTGCACGCTGTTCTACGGCCTGCTGCACTTGCAGGTCTGGTCGGTATCGAGCGAGGTCAAGCGCGCCGAGCGGCAGATCGTGGCGCTGGAGCAGCACAAGATGCTGCTGGAAACCGAATTCCTGACCCGCAGCAGCCAGGCGCAACTGGCGGCATGGAACCGGGTCGATTTCGGCTATACCGCGCCGCGGGCCGACCAGTTCATCGGCAGCGAGCGGCAATTGGCCAGCTTTGGTGCGGCTGGTGAACAGAACCGCGAGGAAGCCTTGCGGCTGGCCTCGTTCTCGGCAGACGAGGAAGTGGCGCCGTTCCCCCGGCTGGTTTCGCCAATTACGGGTGAGCCGCTGGACGAAGATCTGGTGCGTCCCGCAGCAGCCAATGGTGGCGGGGACGGTCAGGCGAGCGTGATTGCCGCAGTGGCCCAGGGCGCAGCGCGCGTGCCGCTCAATGCTCCGGCCCGCGCCGGGGCTACCGTGCGCGTGATGCTGGGTGGTGTTGGGCAATGACGGCGTCGGGCATCCTGCCGGGCACCACGCAGGCGGCCATTTTTGCCGGTCCCCGGGCCGTGCCCAAAGGGCGGCGGATCGTCGATTATCGTCGCAACGCGCTGCTGCAGGCGCGGCTGCGGGCGCTGCTGGTGGGCGGCGCCTTTGTGGCCGTGGCGGGCATTGCGGTGCTGCGCATTGGCTGGCTGGGCGTGGTCCAGCCGGCACCGGCACAAGCGAGCATGGCCGAAGCGCTGCTGCCCCCGCGCGGCGAACTGACCGATCGCAACGGCATTCCGCTGGCGCGTGCTTTTCCCGCCTATGCCCTGTGGTTCAACCCGCAGGCGATGGACGATGGCGGCTCGCCACTGGTGCAGGCACCACAGGATGTGGCCCGCCAGCTGGTGGCGATTTTTCCCGATCTGGACGAGGTCGAACTGACCGAGAAATTGAGCGCGGGCGAGCCGGTTTACCTGCGCCGCCGCGTGCTGCCGGAAGATGCCAACCGCGTGCAGGACATTGGCGAGCTGGCGCTGGAATTGCCGCGCGAGCGTGACCGCTATTATCCGCAAGGCGCGCTGGCCGCGCACGTGCTGGGCTATCTCCAGGATGGCGAAGGCCGCGTGGGCATGGAAGCGGTGCTGGATGACCGGCTGACCGATCCCGCCCTGCGTGGCCAGCCTACGGCACTGTCCATCGATGTACGCGTGCAGGGCGCGCTGGAAGACGAGCTGTCGCGCGGCATGGAAGCGGTCAACGCCGTGGGTGCGGCGGGGCTGGTGCTGGATGTGGAGAGCGGCGAGGTGCTGGCCATGGCCTCGCTTCCGCAGTTCGATCCCAACAACGTGCTGCCATCCGATCTGATAAGCGTGCCCGATGCCAACGGCAACACGGTGCTGCCACGCGCGTTCAACCGCGTGACCAACCAGGTTTACGAGCTTGGCTCCACCTTCAAGCCATTGACCGTGGCAGCAGCCATCGACACCGGGTCGATCACCAATCTGGCGCGCACTTACCAGGCCAGCAATGCAATCCGCTTCGGTTCCATGTCCATCGGTGACAGCCATGCCAGCGCGCCTTACCTCAACGCCCCGCAGGCGCTGATCCATTCGTCCAACATCGTCACCGCGCAGATCGCCGACGAGATGGGACCGGCTACGCTGCGCCGTTACATGATCGACATGGGCATGAACGAGCGGCCCTATATCGAACTGCCCGGACGCGGTGCGCCGTTGTGGCCGCGTGGCGAGTGGGCGCGCATCACCGGCATGACGGTGGGCTTTGGCCACGGCATCGCGGTAACTCCGCTCAACCTGGCCAGCGCTTATGCCGCGATGGTCAACGGCGGTATCTGGCGCCCGGCCACCCTGCAAAAGCTGGAGCCCGGCGCGGCCCCGCGCGGCCGCCGGGTATTCAAGGCCAGCACCAGCGCGCGGATGAACCAGCTGCTGCGGATGATCGCGGTCTATGGCACCGGCCGCAACGCCGATGCACCGGGCTTCCGCATCGGGGGCAAGACCGGATCGGCCGAAAAGCCTGGCGCCAACGGCTATCGCAAGTCCTCGCTGGTGGCGACGTTTGCCGCCGCCTTTCCGATGGATCACCCGCGCTATGTGGTGATCATCATGCTGGATGAGCCGCAGGGTACGGCCGCCAGCAGCTTCCAGCGCACTGCCGCGTGGAACGCCGCGCCCATCGTCAAGCGGCTGGTGCCGCGCATCGGTCCGCAATTGGGCATCCTGCCCGACGAGACCCGCGATATCGACCTGACCGACCTTGAACCGCTGGTGGGCGGTCACTGATGCGGCTGGCCGAGCTGGCGGCGGCTCACGGAATCGACGCCGGTTTTCAAGGTGACGCGGTGGTGACCGGCTTTGCCATAGATCACCGCAAGGTGGCACCGGGCACCGTGTTCGGCGCGTTCCGCGGCGCCAAGGTCAATGGCGAGGATTTCATTCCCGCCGCTGTCGCTGCCGGAGCCATTGCCGTAGTCGCGCGGCCCGAAGCGAAAGTGGACGGCGCGCTGCATCTGGCCGATGCCAACCCGCGCCGCGCCTTTGCCCACCTTGCCGCGCGCTTCTTCACCCCGGTTCCGACGACGCTGGTGGCGGTGACGGGGACTAACGGCAAGACATCCTGTGTGGAGATGACCCGCCAAATCTGGCGCATGTGCGGTCATTCCGCCGCTTCCATCGGCACGCTGGGCGTGACCACACCGGACGAGAGCGTGTCCACCGGCCTGACCACGCCGGATATCGTCAGCTTCCTGGCCAACATGGCTGGCCTCGCCCGTGAAGGCGTGACGCACGTGGCTTACGAGGCGAGCAGCCACGGCTTGTCGCAGTACCGCAACGAGGGGCTCAGCGTCGCAGCCGGGGCCTTCACCAACCTCAGCCGCGACCACCTCGATTACCATGCCGACATGGATGACTATTTCGCCGCCAAGATGCGCCTGTTCACCGATGTGGTGGCGACAAGCGGGACTGCGGTGATCTGGGCCGACGACGACGAATGGTCGCAGCCTGCCGCACTGGTGGCGCAGGCGCGCGGCCTCAGGGTGTTCAGCGTGGGCGAGGCGGGGGCTGACCTCAGGATTGTTGCGCGCAAACCCGACCTGCTGGGGCAGGATCTTGAGATTGTTTATGAAGGTCAGGTCCGCAAGGTTCGCCTGCCGCTGATCGGCGCGTACCAGGTGGCCAACGCGCTGGTCTCCGCCGGACTGGTGCTGGCGACCGGAGGCGACGTCGCGCAGGTGTTTGACGCACTGGGACGTTTACAACCAGTGCGCGGGCGGCTGGAACGCGCCGCCATCAGCCAGAGCGGTGCGCCGGTCTATGTTGACTATGCGCACACCCCCGATGCGCTGGAAGCCGCGATTGCCGCGCTGCGCCCGCATGTTTCCGGCAAGCTGATCACCGTGTTCGGCGCTGGCGGTGATCGCGACACCGGCAAGCGTGGCCCGATGGGCGCTGCGGCGGCCGCAGGCTCCGACCTTGTGATCGTGACCGACGACAACCCGCGCGGGGAAGACCCCGCCGCCATCCGCGCTGCAGTGCTGGCGGGTGCCCCCGGCGCGACCGAGATCGGCGACCGCCGCGAAGCCATCCGCGCCGCCATTGCCGCAGCGGGCAAGGACGATATCGTGCTGATCGCCGGCAAGGGCCACGAACTTGGCCAGATCATCGGCCGGGGCGAACAGACCCGCATCCTTCCTTTCGACGACGTAGCCGTGGCGCGCGAATGCGCGGCCGAGCTAGCCCAAACTCCCTCAGGAGCCTCCCGCCCATGAACGCGCTTGCCTCCATCCTGCGCTGGCCCGCCGCCAGTGCCGACCGCCAGCGGCTGGCGCTGTGGACTTCGGCCGAAATTGCCGCCGCAACTGGCGGCACCGCTTATGGTGAATTTCAGGTTAGCGGTGTGGAAATGGACAGCCGCGACGTGCGCAGCGGCGACCTGTTCGTGGCCTTGCGGGGTGAGGCGATGGACGGCCACCGCTTCGTGGAGAAAGCTTTCGCCAGCGGCGCTGCGGGTGCCCTGGTCGATCGCCCGGTCGATGGCCCCCATGTGCTGGTGGCCGATACCGCAGAGGCGCTGGCGGCTTTGGCCCACGCGGCGCGTGAGCGGGTCTCGGCAACAGTCATTGGCGTCACCGGTTCTGTTGGCAAGACAGGCGTCAAGGAAGCAATCTTCGCAAGCCTTGAGAGGTCCAGCCGGGGCGCGGCACACCGCTCCATCCGCAGCTACAACAACCACGTCGGCGTGCCGTTGACCTTGTCGCGCATGCCGCCGCGCAGCACCTTCGGGGTGTTCGAAATGGGCATGAGCGCCAGAGGCGAGATCGCGCATCTGGCAGGGCTGGTGCGCCCGCATGTGGCCGTGGTCACCACCATCGCGCCAGCGCATATCGAGAGCCTGGGCTCCATCGAGGGCATCGCCGAGGCCAAGGCCGAAATTTTCGGAGGCCTGCTGCCCGGCGGCACGGCGGTGATTCCGGCGGACAGCCTGCAGTTTGAAATCCTGCGCGATGCGGCGCTGGCGGCAGGGGCCAGGGTGCTCTCGTTCGGGCGCGCCGATCATGCCGACCTGCGCCTGCTTGACTCCATTCCCGATGCCAGCGGCGGCTCGCTGGTCACCGCATCGCTGAATGGCGAGCGATTGTGCTATACCGTGGCCGAGCCGGGCGAGCACTGGGTGGCCAATTCGGCCTGCGTGCTGGCGGCAGTCCATGCAGCAGGCGGCGACCTGGGCGCGGCGGGTCTTGCCCTCGCCACGATGGGCGGCCTCAAGGGACGCGGCGCTCGCGCTCGCATTGCCGTTCCCGGTGGCCATGCGCTGCTGGTGGACGAAAGCTATAATGCCAACCCCGCATCGATGCGCGCGACGCTGACGCAGCTGGGCCAGACGCCCGCCACGCGCCGCATCGCGGTGCTGGGCGCGATGAAGGAACTGGGTGATTTCGGCCCTGCTTTTCACGCCCAGCTGCTCGAACCGCTGCTGGCCGCCGATGTGGATTATGCGGTGCTGGTGGGAGAGGAGATGCTGCCCCTGGCGCGCGAGCTGGGGAAAGGCCTTGCATCGGCGCTTGGCAAGCCCTTGCACTTTGCCCATTGCGGCAATGCGGGCGAGGCAATCGCCGCGCTGGAGGAATTTGGCCTGGCGGGCGGGGATGCCGTGCTGGTCAAGGGGTCCAACAGCGTCGGGCTGTCCCGCCTGGTGGCGCATTTCGGCGCCCGGGAAGGCTGATCGACCAAGACGATGCTCTATTACCTCGCGCAATACCTGGACTTCGAGGGCGTGCTGAACCTTGTGCGCTACCAGACGTTCCGCGCGGGTGCCGCGCTGATGACCGCGCTGGTGATTGGCCTGATCATTGGCCCGCGCTTCATCGCCATGTTGCGGGTGCGGCAGGGCAAGGGCCAGCCGATCCGCGAGGACGGGCCGCAGACGCACCTGGCCAAGCGCGGCACGCCGACCATGGGCGGGCTGATGATCCTGACCTCGCTGATGATCTCGATGCTGCTGTGGATGGACTTGACCAGCCCGTTCGTCTGGGCCTGCCTGGCCGTGTGCGGGGGCTTTGGAGTGATCGGTTTTCTCGACGATCTGGACAAGGTAACCAAGGGCAACCACCAGGGCCTTTCGGGCAAGGCGCGGCTGCTGGCGGAATTTGCCGTGGCCGGCGTGGCAGTCTGGCTGATCGTGGGCGAGATCAACACCAACCTCTATATCCCGTTCATGGTCGACCGCTCGATCCCGCTGGGGCCGTTCTACTATGTGTTCGCCGCAACGGTGATCGTGGGCATGGGCAACGCGGTGAACCTGACTGACGGGCTGGATGGCCTGGCCACCATGCCGGTGGTAATCGCCGCCGGGGCCTTTGCGATCATCTGCTACGTTGTCGGGCGGGTGGACTATTCGGAATACCTCGGCATCCCTTATGTCCCCCTGGCGGGCGAATTGGCGCTGTTCTGCACCGCGATCATGGGCGCGGGCCTGGCCTTTCTGTGGTTCAACGCACCCCCTGCCGCGGTGTTCATGGGCGATACCGGCAGCCTGGCGCTTGGCGGGGCGCTGGGCGCGGTGGCCGTGGCCAGCCATCACGAGATCGTGCTGCTGATCATCGGCGGGCTGTTCGTGATGGAGACTGCATCGGTCATCATCCAGGTCTTCTGGTTTAAGCGCACCGGCCGGCGGGTGTTCCGCATGGCCCCCATCCACCATCACTTCGAACAGCTTGGCTGGAAGGAATCGACCGTGGTGATCCGGTTCTGGATCATCGCGATCGTGCTGGCCCTGATCGGACTTGCGACGTTGAAACTCAGGTGATCACGGCGCGCGCCTTTGCGGGAAAGAGATATGCCGTCCTCGGCCTCGCCCGCTCGGGCCTGGCCGTGGTCGAAAGCCTGCTCGCCAGCGGCGCGCAGGTCACCGCGTGGGACCGCCAGCAAACCCCGCGCGCCAAGCTTGAAGGCCGCTGCACGCTGGCCGATCCGATGGAGATCAGCCTTGCGGGGTTCGACGGCGTGGTGGTTTCGCCCGGCGTGCCGCTCAACACCCACCCGCTGGCTGACAAAGCGCGCGCTGCTGGCGTGCCGGTGATCGGCGATGTGGAGCTGTTCGCACAAGCCCGGGCCGAGCTGCCGCCTCACAAGGTGGTCGGCATCACCGGCACCAATGGCAAAAGCACCACCACGGCGCTCGTCACCCACATCCTGCAGCAGGCTGGCGTGCCCGCGCTGATGGGCGGCAACATTGGTTTGCCGATCCTGGCGCAGGAGCCGCTGCGGGAAGGCGGGGTCTATGTGCTGGAACTGTCGAGCTACCAGATCGACCTGACCTTCAGCCTCGATTGCGATGTGGCGGTGCTGCTGAACATCACGCCCGACCATCTGGACCGGTATGACGGTTTTGCAGCTTATGCCGCCAGCAAGGGGCGGTTGTTCGCCATGCAGACGGCGGGGCATGTGGCGGTGGTCTCTGCCTCGACGCCCGAGGCGCTGGCGCAAGTGGCAGGGCTGAGCCAGCCGGTAATCCGCATCGCAGCCGATCCTGAGGACCAGAGCCGCTGGCCCGCCCTGCAAGGCCCGCACAACCTGGAAAACGTGCACTGCGCCCGTGCCGCCTGTCTGGCGTTGGGCTTGTCGGGCGCGCAGATCGAGGCCGGTTTGGCCTCCTACCGCAGCCTGCCGCACCGCATGGAAATCCTCGCCGATCACGACGGCGTGCTGTGGGTGAACGACAGCAAGGCCACCAACGCCGCCTCCACCGCCCCCGCGCTGGCCGCCTGGCCGGCAACCGACCATGCCCGCGTCCACTGGATCTGCGGCGGGATCGCCAAGGCGGACAATCTCGACGAATGCCTGCCGCATATCGGCAATGTCGCCGCAGCCTATACTATCGGCGAGGCGGGGCCGCTGTTTGCCGAGTTGCTGGCACCCTACACCCACGTCGAACGGTGCGAGATGCTGTGCGAAGCGGCTGACCGCGCGCTGAAGGCTGCCGTGCCGGGCGATGTGGTGCTGTTCAGCCCCGCTTGCGCCAGCTTCGACCAGTTCCGCGATTACGAAGCGCGCGGCGATGCTTTCCGCGAGATTGTCGAACGGTTGACCGGGCAGGCGGCCCCCGCCAGCCGCACCGACAGCAGGAGTGCCGCATGACCGGTGCCCGTCCCTATGTCCCGCGCACCGGCCAGCGGCCCGTCGCGGCTCCGCAATTCCCGCAAGATCGCCGCCGCCAACTGCTGGTCTGGTGGCGTGAGATCGATCGGGTGCTTCTGGGGCTGGTGCTGGGCTTGATGGCGCTCGGTTCGCTGGCCGTGCTCGCCGCGTCTCCCGCCAGTGCCGGACGGCTTTCCACCAGCGAGGTGGCGCTGGGCGAGCTGCACTGGTTCTGGCTGCACCTGCGCTGGCAAGTGCTGGGCATTTGTGTGCTGGTGGCGACATCGCTGGTGCCGCCAGACAGCGCGCGGCGTGGATCGATCATGCTGGCGGCGGTGATGCTGCTGTGCCTGCTGCTGGTGCCGTTTATCGGCACGGAGAAGAACGGCGCGGTGCGCTGGCTCAACGTGGGCATGCTGTTCCAGCCGAGCGAGTTCCTGAAGCCCGCCTTCGCCGTACTGGTGGCGTGGATTCTCAGCTGGCAGGCGCGCGATCCGGGGCTGCCGGTGATCGGCATTTCGGGCGCGGTGCTGGGGCTGATCGTGCTGTTGCTGATGGCCCAGCCCAATCTTGGCGAGGCGATCCTGTTTATCGGCTGCTGGTTTGTGCTGGTGCTGCTGGCGGGCCTGCCGATGAAGCGCATCGGCATCATGTCCGCCGCTGGCGTCGCCCTGATGGGGCTGGTCTACCTGTTCTACGAGAACGGCCGCAACCGGATCGACGCGTTCTTCGGTGGCGGCACGGCCTACGATCAGGTGGACCTGGCCAGCCGCACCTTGCTGGGCGGCGGCTGGACCGGCACCGGGCTGGGGCTGGGCACGCAGAAGATGCGCCTGCCCGAAGCGCACACCGACTATATCTTCTCCGTCATCGGGGAGGAATTCGGCCTGCTCGCCTGCGGGGTATTCGTGCTCCTCTATACCGCCATCGTGGTGCGGGTGGTGATGCGCACCGTGGCCGAAGACCGGCTGTTCATCATCCTGGCGGCGACCGGCCTGATCGCGCTGTTCGGCGGGCAGGCTTTCATCAACATTCTGATGAACCTGCAGCTGTTCCCCAGCAAAGGCATGACCCTGCCGCTGGTCAGCTATGGCGGATCGTCCACCATCGCCCAGTGCTTTACCGTGGGATTGCTGCTGGCGGTCACGCGGCGCAACCCGTACCTGAGCAGCGATACCTTTGCCTTGCCGCAACCGGGTAGCAAGCTGGCCGGCTCCAAACAGGGCAACAGGGGAGCGAAACGATGAGCACGGTTGCACGCCATTACGTGCTGGCAGCAGGCGGCACCGGAGGCCACCTGACTCCGGCTTTCGCTCTGGCGGCAGAGCTGGTGGCGCGCGGCCACCACGTGGCGCTGGTAACGGACGAGCGCGGCGCGGCCATCCCCGGCAAACCCGATTTCCTGCCCGCCCACGTGCTGCCGGCAGGGCGCTTCGGCAAAAACCCGCTGCACTGGCTGAAGGGCATCAGGGCCGTGCTGGAAGGCCGGGCCATGGCGCGGCGGTTGTACGAGACATTCCAGCCCACCGCCGTGATCGGCTTCGGCGGCTATCCCGCGCTGCCGGCCTTGCTGGGTGCGCAGGCCGACGGCATTCCCACGCTGATCCATGAACAAAACGCCGTGCTGGGGCGTGTGAACCGGCTGCTGGCCAAGCGCGTCAACGCCATCGCCACCGCTTACCCGGAAGTGGCGCGGCTGGATGCCAAGCTGGCGCACAAGGTACACTTGGTGGGCAATCCGGTGCGGCCCGAAGTGATGGCCCTGCGGACCCAGGAATTTCCCGCCTTCACCGCCGATGGCCTGTTCCGCGTGCTGGTGACCGGCGGCAGCCAGGGCGCGCGGGTGTTGAGCGAAGTGGTGCCCGATGGCCTCGCCATGTTGCCGCCCGCCTTGTGCAGCCGCCTGCAGGTAACCCAGCAGTGCCGCGCCGAGGATCTGGAAGCCGTGCGCCAGCGCTATGCCAGCCACGGCATCCCTGCAGAACTGGGCACCTATTTCGAGGACATGCAGGCGCGGCTGGCCGATGCCCACCTGTTCATCGGCCGCGCGGGGGCCAGCACCATTGCCGAGCTGACCGCCGTGGGTCGCCCCGCCATCCTGGTGCCGCTGCCCATTGCGACCGATGATCACCAGGCCGCCAATGTGCGCGAGATGGTCAAGGCAGGCGGCGCGCGCTCCATCCGCCAGAACAAATTCACCGCAGCGGAACTCGCCAAGCAGATCCAGGCCATCGCGCTGAACCCCGAAACGCTGGCAACGGCGGCGCACGGCGCGTGGAACTGCGGACGGCCCAATGCGGCGGCGGACCTTGCCGACCTGATGGAAAGCTTCGGCGGCGCGCCGATGCAGGATGTGATCCGCACGCAGGATGCGGCTGTGGCCGGCGCCGTGTTTGGCGCCGCAGCGGCGGCGGGATAAGCGCATGAAAGGCGTCCCCACCGATATCGGCACGATCCACTTCGTCGGCATCGGCGGGATCGGCATGTCCGGCATTGCCGAAGTGATGCACAACCTGGGCTACAGCGTGCAAGGCAGCGACATGGCCGAAGGCTATGTGATCGAAGGGCTGCGCAAGCGCGGCATCTCGGTTGCCATCGGCCATGATGCGGCCAATCTGGGCGATGCTGCTGTCGTGGTCACCTCCACCGCGGTGAAGCGTGAGAACCCCGAAGTGGCGGAAGCTTTGGAACGCCGCATTCCCGTGGTCCGCCGCGCCGAGATGCTGGCCGAACTGATGCGGCTGAAAAATACCGTCGCCGTGGCCGGCACGCATGGCAAGACCACCACGACCAGCATGGTCGCCGCGCTGCTGGATGCCGGCGGGGTCGATCCCACGGTGATCAACGGTGGTATCATCGAAAGCTATGGCTCCAACGCGCGCCTTGGCGGCAGCGACTGGATGGTGGTGGAGGCCGACGAGAGCGACGGCAGCTTCCTGCGGCTTGACGGCACGATTGCAGTCGTCACCAATATCGATCCCGAACACCTCGATCATTATGGCCATTTCGATGCGGTGAAGGACGCCTTCCTGCAATTTGTCGAGAATGTCCCGTTCTATGGCGCGGCGGTGCTGTGCCTCGATCATCCCGAAGTGCAGAAGCTGATCGCCCGCGTGCGCGATCGGCGGGTAATTACCTATGGCTTTTCGCCCCATGCCGACGTGCGCGCCGAGAATGTTGCCACCGAAGGCAATTCCACCCGCTTCGACGCCGTGCATCGGGATCGCGATGGGCACGAGCACCGGATCGACGGGATAGTGCTGCCCATGCCGGGCCGCCACAACGTGCAGAACGCGCTGGCGGCCATCGCCGTGGCGCGCGAAATGGAATGTCCGGACGATACCATCCGCAGCGGCTTTGCCCGTTTTGGCGGGGTCCGCCGCCGCTTTACGCTGGCGGGCGAGGTTGATGGCGTGCGGATCATTGACGACTACGCGCATCATCCGGTGGAAATCCGCGCCGTGCTGTCTGCAGCGCGCGACGCTGTAGACGGAAAGGGTCGCGTGATCGCCGTTGCCCAGCCGCACCGCTTCACCCGCTTGCGCGATCTTATGGAGGAGTTCCAGGGATGCTTCGGCGATGCCGACATCGTCTATGGCGCGCCAGTCTATCCGGCGGGCGAAGCGCCAATTGCGGGAGTGGACAGCACTGCGCTGGTGGCGGGCATCAAGGCCCGCGGCCATCGTCACGCCGCAGAAATCGCCGGACCTGCGGAGCTGGCGCGTGAACTGGCCGCAACAGTGCAGCCCGGCGACATCGTGGTCTGCCTGGGCGCAGGCGACATCACCAAGTGGGCCGCGGGCCTCGCCGACGCTATCCGGCAGGAGCGCGCCGCATGACCTGGACCATGCAGGCAGACGAGTTGCGGCAAGGCTCGGCAAGCGACGAGTCCGGTGCTGTGGCCATGCCTGCTGTGCGCGGCAAGCTGACCCCGAACGCCCCGCTCGACAAGCTGGTGTGGTTCAAGAGCGGCGGCCCGGCTGACTGGCTGTTCGAGCCGGCCGACCTCGACGATCTGAGCGACTTCCTTGAGCAACTGCCCGAGGAAACGCCGGTCATGCCCATTGGCCTTGGTTCCAACCTGATCGTGCGCGATGGCGGCGTGCCGGGCGTGGTGGTGCGGCTGGGCAAGCCGTTCGCCAGCGTGGAAGTGCGGCGCGACAACATCATTGAGTGCGGCGGCGGCGCGCCGGGTATTCTGGTCGCCTCCACCGCGCGCGATGCCGGGATCGCGGGGCTTGAATTCCTGCGCGGCATCCCCGGCACCGTGGGCGGCTTTGTATGCATGAACGGCGGGGCTTATGGCCGCGAGGTGGCCGATGTGCTGATGGATTGCGACGTGGTTCTGCCCGGCGGCGAACTGGTCAACCTGCCCGCCGCAGACCTGCACTATACCTATCGCCACTCGCGCCTGCCTGAAGGGGCCATCGTGGTCGCCGCCCGCTTTCAGGGCGATCCGGGCGATCCGGCGGTGATCGGCGCAGAGATGGACCGCATTGCCAATGAACGAGAAGCAAGCCAGCCTTTGCGCAGCAAGACCGGCGGATCGACGTTCAAGAACCCTGCCAAAGAAACTGGCGGGGGCCGCAAGGCGTGGCAATTGGTCGACGAAGCGGGCTGCCGGGGCTTGACGCTGGGCGGCGCACAGGTGAGCGAGAAACACGCCAACTTCCTGATCAACACCGGCGAGGCGACCAGCGCCGACATTGAAGGGCTGGGAGAGGAAGTGCGCGCGCGCGTGGCCAAAAAGACCGGCGTGGCGCTGGAATGGGAAATCAAGCGAGTGGGACGCCCGTGAGTAAATTGCCGAAACTTCACGTCGCCGTCCTGATGGGTGGCTGGGCCAACGAACGGCCGGTGTCGCTGATGAGCGGCAACGGCGTGGCCGATGCGCTGGAAGGGCTGGGCCACCGCGTCACCCGCATAGACCTTGACCGCGACATTGCCGTGCGGCTGACCGAGGCCAAACCCGACGTGGTGTTCAACGCGCTGCACGGCGTGCCGGGGGAAGATGGCACGGTGCAGGGCATGATGGACCTGATGGGCATTCCCTACACCCATTCTGGCATGGTCACCTCGGTCATCGCGATCGACAAGGAGCTGACCAAGCAGGCGCTGGTGCCGCATGGCATTCCCATGCCCGGCGGGCGGATTGTGCGCAGCGAGGACCTGTACACCGCCGATCCGCTGGCGCGGCCCTTTGTGCTGAAACCCGTGAACGAAGGCAGCAGCGTTGGCGTGGCGATTGTCACTGACCAGTCAAACTGCGGCAATCCCATTCGCCGCGACGCGACCGGGCCGTGGCAGGAGTTTCCCAGCCTGCTGGCCGAGCCTTATATTCGCGGGCGCGAGCTGACCACCGCAGTACTGGGCGATCGCGCGCTGCTGGTCACCGAACTGGTGCCGCAGAGCGGGTTCTACGATTTTACCGCCAAGTATACCGATGGCATGACAGAGCATGTCTGCCCGGCGCAGATCCCCGACAACATCGCGAAGCTGTGCTGCGACTATGCGCTGGCGGCGCACAAGCGGCTGGGTTGCCGCGGCGTTTCGCGATCGGACTTCCGCTGGGATGACGAGCGCGGCGAGGACGGGCTGTTCCTGCTGGAAACCAACACCCAGCCGGGCATGACCCCGCTCAGCCTGGTGCCCGAACAGGCGCGTCACTGCGGCATTTCCTATGCCGAACTGGTCGAGATCATCATCGCCGATGCGCTCGCTTATTTCGGCAAGGCCAACTGATGGCCCAGCGCATCAACCGCAACGCCAACGGGGTGCGCCGCCAGGCGCGCGTGGCCGGGCGTGCGGGACAGGTGCGCAAGGCGCGGGCGACTACCTCCGGCCTGCTCGACCGGACCATGAATGCGCTGCCGTTCACCGATGAACAGTGGCACCGCTTTTTCACCGTGCTGATCGTGGCTGCGGCGCTGGCCATCGGGGTGATCGCCCTGCGCATCACCGGTTTGTGGACACTGGGCGAACAGCAAGTGGCCCATGCCGCCGCCAACGCGGGGTTCAAAGTGGTCAAGGTGGACGTGAGGGGGACCGAGCGGCTCAACCCCGCGCGGGTCTATGAGCGCGCGCTGGACCAGCAGGACCTGTCGATGCTGCTGGTCGATATCGATCAGTTGCGGGCCGAACTGCTGCAGATCAGCTGGGTCAAGGATGCCCGCGTTTCGCGCCAGTTGCCCGACATGCTGGTAATCGACATCGTTGAACGCCAGCCGCACGCCGTACTGCGCCGCCCTGACAGGCTGGTGCTGATTGATGAGACCGGGCGCGAGCTTGATCCCGTGGCCGCCGGCGATGTGGGCGATATGCTGGTGATCGAGGGTGAGGGCGCGCAAAGCAAGGTGGCCGATCTGGCCCGCCTGCTGGAAGCCGCGCCCGCGTTGCGTCCCCAGGTGCGCGCCGCGCGCTGGGTGGGCAACCGCCGGTGGGACCTGACCTTTGCTACTAATCAGAAGCTGGCCTTGCCCGAGGGTGACGAACGCGCCGCCGGGGCCCTGATCAGCTTTGCCCGCGCCGATGGCATGCATCGCCTGATCGGCGGCGAGGCGATTGCCTTCGACTTGCGCAATGCCCCGCGCATGTACTTGCGGGCACCCAATCACGCCGACAGCCAGCTAGACCTTTCCGCCGGAGAAGAAACCTGATGGCCACCCAACCACGTTTCACCAACGTCATTGCCGCCGTCAACATCGGCTCGTTCCGCATATCGGCCATGATCGCCGGGCAGGCGGAGAACGGCGAAATGCATGTGCTGGGCAGCGGCCACCGCGCCAGCCAGGGCATCAAGCGCGGCTATGTGACCGATATGGCGGCAGCCACCTATGCCGTGCGCGATGCGGTGGAGCGCGCGGAGAAGCTGGCCGGGACCACGGTCAATTCGGTATGGATCGGCTGTTCGGGCGCAGGGCTTGCCAGTTCGATCAACCCGATCGAGATCGAGATCGGCGGCCGCCGGATCGAGGAAGAGGATATCGAGCACCTGCTGATCGCCGCGCGCGACGGGCTGGAGCCCGATGGCCGCACGGTGCTGCACGCGCTGCCCGCCTGCTATTTCCTGGATGGGGCCGACGGCGTGGCCAACCCCAAGGGCCTCCATGCCGACCGGCTGGGGGTGGATGTGCACGTGATGTATGCCGACAGCGCGCCGGTGCGCAACGTCACCGAAGCGGTGCAGAACGCACATCTGGAGGTGGAAGGCATCGTCGCCACCCCGCTGGCGGCGGGCTATGCCTGCCTGACGCAGGAAGAGCGTGACCTTGGCGTGGCGCTGGTGGAATTCGGCGCGGCGGTGACCAATGTCTCGGTCTATGCCGGCGGCATGCTGGTGGGCCTCACCTCCATCCCGCGCGGATCGGGCGACATTACCGATGCCGTTGCCTCGGCCTTCGGCATCCGCCGGTTCCAGGCCGAGCGACTGAAATGCGTCAACGGCTCGGCCATCGCCAGCCCGCACGATCACCGCGAAATGGTCCCGGTTACCGGGCCGGACGATAGCGGCAGCGCCAGCGTGGCGCGCGGGGCCGATGCCTCGGGCCGCATTCCGCGCGCGGCGTTGATCGCGGTGATCACCGGCGAACTCGACACCCTGATGCGCGAGATTGGCCGCACGCTGGATGCCATGGGCTTCGTCACCGGCAAGGCCGGGGCGCGACAAGTGGTGCTGACCGGCGGCGGGGCCGAACTGGCCGGCCTGGCGGACTATGCGCAGAGCGTGCTGGGCACCCCGGTGCGGATTGGCCGCCCGCCCATGCTGCGCGGCTTGCCTGAAGCCCACGCCGTGCCCGGTTTCGCCACTTTGGCCGGGCTGGTCATGTATGCGGCGGAAGACCCGATCGATATTCGCGCGGTCGGCTCGCGCTTTACCGAAACCACCCGCACCAGCAGTCTGTCACTGGTCCGGCAGGTGTTGTCGGCCATGAAGGCCTATTTCTGATGCACGGCCAGTTTCTGATGGACGGCCAGCGTGTTGCGGTTGCCGGTCATTCACATGGCAGCGCGCATGGCTGTGGATACATCGCAATACCTATTAACGTCGCGAATCTCTTTGTGGCACAAGCGACGCAACCACATCTTATTTTCGGCACGCTGGGAGTGCAGTAACCATGAGCATCAATATCGGTCCGCCCTCGGTTGAAGAATTGCGTCCCCGCATCACCGTGATCGGGGTCGGCGGGGCTGGCGGCAACGCCATTGCCAACATGATCGAGGCGGAGATCGAGGGCGTCGATTTCATCGTCGCCAATACCGATGCCCAGGCGCTGAACAACGCCGCCGCAGAACACCGCATCCAGCTGGGTCCGGATATCACGCAAGGGTTGGGTGCCGGATCGCGCCCCGAAGTGGGCCGCGCCGCCGCCGAAGAGACGGTGGAGGAGCTGGAACGCGCGCTTGATGGCGTGAACATGGTCTTCATCGCCGCCGGCATGGGGGGCGGCACCGGCACCGGCGCTGCGCCCGTGATTGCCGAGATTGCCCGCCGCAAGGGCATCCTCACCGTGGGCGTGGTGACCAAGCCGTTCCTGTTCGAAGGCACGCGCCGCATGCGCAGCGCCGAAGCGGGCATTGATGAGCTGCAAAAGCACGTCGATACGCTGATCGTCATTCCCAACCAGAACCTGTTCCTGGTGGCCAAGGCGGAAACCACCTTCAAGGAAGCCTTCGGGTTGGCCGACGAAGTGCTGCAGCAGGGCGTCCGCTCGATCACCGACCTGATGGTGATGCCGGGCCTGATCAACCTCGACTTTGCCGACGTGCGTTCGGTGATGAACGAAATGGGCAAGGCGATGATGGGCACGGGCGAGGGTGAAGGCCCCAACCGCGCGCTGGAAGCGGCCGAGCG
>JAZKFK010000306.1:0-1511 GCA_040386475.1 Pseudomonadota bacterium
ATGCGAGCGGCGATAGGATGGCGGCGGATCGTGCGCCAGAGGCAATTGTGTGACCCATTGTCACATTTGCCGGGCAAGGGCGGCACAACCGATTCGCCACATTTCGAGGTTTCGTGATGCCAATGATGTTCCGCCTGTCCGCTGTTGCTCTCGTGCTGCTGCTGGCTGCCTGCAATTCATCCGAGGATGCCGCCCCCGCCGCTGCGCCTTCGGCCACGCCCACGCCGCTGCTCACCACCAATGCGGTGCCACAAGTAGCCGCCGATGGATCGCCGCTGGCCGCTGGCACCTGGCAGATCGGCGAGAACGCCACCGGGGCCAGCGCCAGCTTCGTCGCGCCCGAAGGTAATGCGCTGTTGTCGCTGACGTGCGATACTGCCGCCAAGATTGTTTCGCTGGCAGTGGCCAATGCCACGCCGGGCAACCAGACCTTCGTGCTGCAATCGGGCGGCACCGCCGCGCGGTTGGATACCATTGCTAACGGGAACGCCGCCGATCCACGCCAGATCGCCGCCATTTCGCCCGATGCGCCGGTGTTCAACGGCTTCGTGATGCCGGGCGGGACAATCGAGATTTCGCAACCGGGAGGAATGACCTTGCGCTTACCTGCTACCAGCGGCGTGCGCCGCGTATTCGAGGCGTGCCGCTGATGGCCCGTCTTGTCGCTTCCGCCGCGCTGGTCGTGCTGCTGGCCGCTTGCGTGCCGCCGCCTTCGCCAACTGCGCCGCCACCCGCACCAGCTCCGGCTCCGGTGGCCAGCCAGGCGCCTGTCGCGCCGCCTCCCGCGCCGCCAGTGTCGGGCCACGTCAACCTGATGAACGCACCGGCCCTGCCGGGTGACTGGCGCTGGCGCACCGCAAGCGCAGGCAGTTTCGCTGAATTCACCGACCAAGCTGGCCAGCCGCGCGTGCGACTCACTTGCGCGGCGGACCGGTCAGTCGTGCTGGCGGTGGCCAATCGCCGCGGCGGCGCCACCACGCTGCTGGTCCGCACCGAGACGATGGAACGCCAGGTCACTGTGACCGAGCGCGAGGGCTGGCTGGAAACCCGCCTGCCTGCGCGCGATACCCTGCTGGATGCGATCGCCTTTTCTCGCGGACGTTTCGGGCTGGAAATCGCTGGCGGAGACGCGCTGTACGTGGCGCCCTATCCCGAGATTACCCGGGTGATCGAGGACTGCCGCTGAGGGGGCTTTCTGGCTTGGCCGGAAGGTTCGATTTTGACGGGGAAAAAGATAATTACAAGTCTTGCGTTGCGTCGCACAAAGACTCACATTGCACCCAAGGCCAGCGGTTATCGCGGTCTTCGCCCACAGGGCACCCTGCGGGTGTAGGCTCAACAGCGCGAAAGGAGGTGATCCGATGTCTCATGGTTCAGCAAGGGGGTCGGTAAGTTTCCGCACGGAGCATTATCAGTCTTGAGATAGACCGGTAGAGGCTACGTGGGCGGCACTTCCGGCCGCTGACCATGCGAAAGGCGGTTCCTGGCTTTGCCGGGGCCGCCTTTCTCAT
>JAZKFK010000306.1:1611-4237 GCA_040386475.1 Pseudomonadota bacterium
GGCCGCTGACCATGCGAAAGGCGGTTCCTGGCTTTGCCGGGGCCGCCTTTCTCATATGTGCTTGGCCTCAGGCGCCGGCGCGGGCATCCGCCCGCTCGGCTATCCTCGCTCCCGGTCGGCTTCGCCTCCCTGCGCTGCGGGCGCGCGTTCGCGCTTGCGGGCCGATGGCCCGTTGGTTGAGCCCGACGACCTTAAAAGCAGTTCAGGCATCGAGCCGCTGGAACGGTCGGCGACCAGCCGACCGCAAGGTCGACGGGCCGCCCGCAGGTGCCCCGGAGCGGAGCGAAGGGACCAGCACCGAGGACGAGGGCGCGGATGCGCCCGCGCAAACAGGAATCCCGCCGCCACCTGTCCGAACAGCCCCCTTTCCCTACCTGGGATAGGCAGCTAGCAGTATGATTGAACTCGTTGCGAAAGATATAATAATTCAATCTTTCCTTTATCGTTGAAATTTTATATCGCGCAGTCCGCATTACTTGAAGGATTCGTAGTTATGGCGACTCTCGCCGATCATCCCCTGTTGTCGATCACCACCCTGCCCCACCCCGCACCCGCATCAGACGCGGTGCGTGCCGAGGCGATTGCCGCCCCGGGCTTTGGCAAGGTGTTCACCGATCACATGGTGGTGATCGACTGGGACGAGGGGCTTGGCTGGCACAATGCAGTGCTTGGCCCGCGCGGCCCCATCCCGCTCGATCCGGCGGCATCGGTGCTACATTATGCGCAGGAGATCTTCGAGGGCCTGAAGGCCTATCGGCTGGAAGATGGCACGATGGCGCTGTTCCGGCCTGACCAGAACGCCCGCCGCTTCAACGAAAGCGCCAAGCGCCTCGCCATGCCGGAAATTCCGCAAGACCTGTTCATCGAGGCCGTGCGCCAGCTGGTGCTGAAGGACGCGGCGTGGTTCCCGCAGGTCGATGGCGGCTCGTTGTATATCCGCCCGTTCATGTTCGCCAGCGAACCGTTTCTGGGCGTGCGACCGGCCAAGCAATACAAGTTCGTGGTGATCCTCAGCCCCGCAGGCAACTACTTCAAGAGCGGTGCGCCCGCCGTTTCGGTGTGGGTCAGCGACTATACCCGCGCGGCCCCCGGCGGCACCGGCGCGGCCAAGTGCGGTGGCAATTATGCCGCCAGCTTGGTCCCCACCAGCGAGGCGTTCGAGCATGGCCACGACCAGGTGGTGTTCCTCGACGCGGCCGAGCGCAAGTGGATCGAGGAGCTGGGCGGCATGAACCTGTTCTTCGTGTTCGACGATGGCACCCTGGTCACCCCCCCGCTGACCGGCACCATCCTGCCCGGCATCACCCGCGACAGCCTGCTGACGCTCGCGCGCGAGGAGGGCCTGACCGTGCGCGAGGAGCGGTACTCGATCGATCAGTGGGAGGGCGATTCGGCCAGCGGCAAGCTGGTGGAAACCTTCGCCTGCGGCACGGCTGCCGTGGTCACCCCGGTGGGCCGCGTGGCGGGCCGGGCGCATGATTTCACCATCGGTTCGGGCGGCCCCGGCCAGCTGACCGGCAAGTTGAAGCAGCGGCTGGTGGATCTCCAGCGCGGCGCGGCCGCCGATAGCCACGGCTGGGTGATGCACCTGGCGCCAACCGCCTGACCCTGGCCGCCTGACCATGCTGAACCTGTTTCGCTGGATCGCCCTGATCGAGGGCCTGACCACGCTCGCGCTGTTCTGCGTGGCGATGCCGCTGAAGTACTGGGGCGGCAACCCCGTGCTGGTGCCGCCGGTGGGGATGATCCACGGCGTGGCCTGGGTGGGCTACATCGTCGCCATGCTGGTGTGCCTGCCGGGCAAGGGATTCTCACCGCTGGACGGTTTGCGCACCTTCGTGGCGGGACTGTTCCCGTTCGGCACTTTCCTCAACGACGGACTGATCAAGCGGAAGATGGCGCGGCTGGCTTACACCCCGCGCGGATAGACCGGGCGGATGTCCACCGGGATGTGGTTCATCGTGGCCACCACCGCGCGGCCGTGGTCATCCAGCTTGCCGTAGCGGTCGAAGAAGGCTTTCGTGCCCTCGTAATCGCCGCGCGCCTGCAGCATCAGTTCGGTGGTCAGCAGTTCGCGCAAGCCGCTCTCCATCTTTGCCGGGTCGATCACGTAGCGGCCTGAGCCCTGGTCAAATCGGAACGCGCCTCTCTCCAGCAGGAAAGCATATTGCACCGCCGCGCCCTTGGCGTGGGCTTCCTCCAGCCCGAAGCGCACCGCACGGAAAATGCCGGTGAGGTAAGTGGCGAACAGCTGGTCCTTTTCGGCTGCCGGCAGCACGCCGCGGTCCATCAGGTAGAGGATGTTGTAGACGCCCATCACGTCGCCCTTGCTCTCTTCCAGCGCGCTGTGCAGTTCGCGCAATTCGGCATCCACGGTGGTCTGGCGGCCATCAACGGTGATGCTGCCCGGCCCCAGGCTGTGCGCCAGTTCGTGGAACAGCGTTTCCAGTTCCATGTACTTCTTCTGCACCAGCCCCGCCTGGTCGGGCGCCAGCACCAGCGACGCCATCGGCTGCAGGATCATGTCAAACTTGGCGCCCAGCACATTGGCCAGGATCACTTTCTTGGCGCCCTTGGCTTCGCGCACGCGCTCGTCATTGGGCAGGTTGAAGGCGATGGTCTGCAC
>JAZKFK010000306.1:4337-14689 GCA_040386475.1 Pseudomonadota bacterium
GGCCCGATCGCGACTTCGATGGGCGTGCCGGAGAGGTCCATCCACGCCATCTCGCTGTCGAAATAGTTGTCGGACAGGAAACTGTCGGCGCGCAGGGCCAGGAAGCGGCGCAGGCTGGGATTGGTGGTGATCTCGGATGCTTCGCGCAGCAGCCGCGCGGCAGGCTCGAGGAATTCGCGGTATTCGACAGAATAGGGCACCGCGACCAGGTTCTCGCCTTCCCGTTTCACCACCGTGTAGGGGCTGAGAATCTCCTCGCGCTGCTCCGGATGTGCGGCGAGGTATTCGTCCAGCTCCTCGCGCGTCAGGTCCGCCGGCCAGAAGCCAGCGCCATCGGGCATGGCAGTTGTCCCGTAGAACGGGTGCAGGTCGGCGCCTTCGTCCCACGGGCCGAAGTTACGGTCGAACATGGCGAGCAGGTCGGCATCGCCGCCAGCTGCGATTTCGGCACGGATCGCGGGATTTTGCGGATTGCGCTGGCGCAGGTAGATTTCGCTCATCAGGCGGCTCGCCTCGATCAGCTTGCCCACCACTTGCCGTTCTTCGGCGCTGAGGTAGCTGGTGTCGGGCGTCATCTCCACCGTGGCGAAGGTGTCGCGGCTGGCGGCCATGTCATAGCCATCGGCCCCGGTATCAGCTGGCGCTTCGGCCGCGGGGGTGCAGGCAGCGGCGATGAGGGCGAACGGCGCAAGTGCCGTGAGGTAACGCATGATGATCCAATCCGGGAACAGATGAAACTTGTACCCGGTGCCTAGCGGCTTGTTCGCGGGCTGTCACCCGCAAGGCTGCGTTTGTGATGGATCAGCCGGTGAGATCGGTCACGCGGCGGGCTGAGGTATCGTCGCCCTCGGCCAGCAACATGGCGGCCAGCCGCACCGTTTCGGCCAGCACGGCGGCGTTATCTGCCGGGATCGCCACTTCGCCAGTGACACGGGCCCGCGCCGCGCCTGACAGCAGGAACACGTTGCGCCGCACTGCGCCTTCTGCCGGCACGGTAACCGCCACGGCCTGCGATCCGGCGATCACGCTGTGCTGGCCTTCGGCAACATCGCTGAAGGTGAACGCGCCATCTGCGCCGCTGACTGCTTGCTGCCCGGCCAGTTCCAGCGCCACGCCCGCAACTGCGCGACCGCGCGCATCGAACACGGTTCCTGCCACCTCGCCCGCCCATGCAGGGAGAGAGGAGCAGAGGGCCAACGAGGCAGCAAGAATGGCAGCAAGGCGCAAAGGGCAAATCCGGCTGGCGCTGCGAGTCGAATGTCGCGCGCCTTCCTGCCCGCCAAAGCCGTGCTTTATGACGCCTGCATTACAGTGTGGTCACATTCCGGTCCCGCAACAGCCGCTTAGCGGACCGCATCGAGCACCAATGCACTCGCCCGCTCACCGATCATGATGCTGGTGGCATTGGTATTACCCTGCGGGATCGTGGGCATGACCGAGGCATCGGCCACCCACAGCCCGGCCACGCCCTTCACTCGGCAATCGGCGGTGAGCGGCGCCGTGACATCGTCCGCCGCGCCCATCTTCACCGTGCCGACCGGGTGATACATCGGCAGCGTTGCCAGCCCGACATAGCCGCGCAAGGCTTCGGGCGTAGCGCAGGCGGCACCGGGGCGGACTTCGGTGGTTACCTCACCCGCAATGGCGGGCTGGCCCATGATCCGCCGCGCAATTTGCAGGCCTTCCACCAGTTGCGCCGCATCGTCCTCCACGCCCAGCAACTGGTGCCGGATGACGGGCGCAGCAGCGGGATCATTGCCGCGCAAGGTAATTGTGCCCCGCGCCGCCGGACGCATCAGCGCGACGAAAGTCGAGACGCTGCTTTCCTTACGCAGCGCCAGGTTGCCTTGCGGTGTCACGTCGAAGGCGAAGGCGCTGAAAGCCAGCTGGATATTGGGTGCGGGCAAGTCAGCGCGGCTTTTCACGAAGGCCTGCGCATGGCCGATGCCGGTGGTCAGCGCGCCGGAACGGGCGAACAGCAGCTGGGCCAGGCTCTTCACTCCCGCCAGCCCTCGGCCATCGTCGTTCAGCGTATGCGCGGAAACCTCATTCACCAGATGGACGCCGGGATGCTCCTGCAGGTTTTGCCCCACGCCGGGCGCGTCCACCGCCACGGCAATGCCATGCTCCTGCAGGTGCGCCGCCGGACCGATGCCGCTGAGCATCAGCAGGCGCGGGCTGTTGAGCGCGCCCGCGCAGACCACCACGCCATCTCTTGCAGTGAGGTTCAGCACTTCGCCCCCGCGCCGCACGGTCACGCCGGTGGCGCGGCCATCGGCGAGATCGATCTTCAGCACCTGCGCTTCCAGCATCAACTCCAGGTTGGCGGGCTTGTTGGCCAGGTAACCGCGCGCGGTGGAACTGCGCAGGCCGTTCTTCTGGCTGAGCTGGATGTAATCCACCCCTTCGGCGTGTTCGCCGTTGAGATCCTTGGAGCGCGGATAGCCCGCCTCTTGCACCGCCGCGATCCAGTCTGCCGTAACGCCATAGCGGCTGCGCACTTCGGATACCGAAATCGGTCCGCCGGTGCCGCGCCAGGCATCCGTGCCGCGCTCGTTATCTTCCAGCCGACGGAAGTAGGGCAGCACGGATGCATAGTCCCACCCGCTGGCGCCCAGGCTGGCCCACTGGTCAAAATCATAAGCGTGGCCGCGAATGAACATCATGCCGTTGATCGAACTGCCGCCGCCCAGCCGCTTGCCGGCGGGCCACACATCGGGCCGCCCGCCCACGGTGGGATCGGGCTCGGCGGAATACATCCAGTCGAACGCGGGCGTGTGCACCATGCCCGCCATCAGCGCCGGCACATAGCTGCGCACATCGCGGTGGCTCTTGCCCGCTTCCACCAGCAGCACGCGCTTGCCGCCCTGCGCCAGCCGCGTGGCCATGGCCATGCCTGCCGAGCCGCCGCCTACCACGATAAGATCTGGCACGATCAGGTCTGGTTGCATTGTCACGATCGTTACTCTCCCGTCCGCCCTCGCCCTTTGGGCAGAACTGTGCTTCTAGGCAAGTACGATGGACGACCGGGCGGTGATGGAAGCAAGCGCAGGCGCGCGACTGGGGTTGCTGGCCGCCAGCTTCCAGCGGCTGACCGGCCGGCCGCTGACGCCCGATGGCGACTTGTGGAGCGCAACTTCTGCCATCCTCGCCCACGACACGCACAATCCGCCGCGCTTCATCTATGGCAACGCCCTTGCGCTGGACCTGTTCAAAATGCCCGTCGCAGACTTCCTCGGCCGCCCCAGCCACACCAGCGCCGAACCGGCCCATCGCGAGGAACGGGCGCGCATGTTCGCGCTGCTGGAAGCGCACGACGTGGTGACCGGCTATGCAGGCGTGCGCATCGCTGCGGATGGCACGCGGTTTCGCATCGAGGACGCGATAATCTGGAATCTGGTGGACGAACATGGCCAACGCCACGGTCAGGCGGCGTGGTTTGCCAGGTGGACCGCGCTCTAGGCGGTCCACACCCCCCTGCCCGCCAGCCGATCCCGGTCATGCGGGGTCGACAAATCCAGGTCCGGCCCTACGCCGACGATGCCATGCTTGTCGGCCAGCTGGTAATATCCGGCGCGGATTTCATCCAGCTTCACCGTCGTGTCAATTCCCGGCCACTGATACAGTTCGCGCAGGTAATTGCGCAAAGCAGGATAGTCCTCGATCCGCCGCCGATTGCACTTGAACGCGCCGTGATAGCCAACATCGAACCGCACCAGCGTGGTGAAGGCACGCCAGTCGGCCTCGGTCAGCCATTCGCCTGCCAGATAGCGATGGGTGGCAAGGTGCGCTTCCATCTGGTCGAGCATCGCGAACACGCCCGCCACGGCCACGTCATAGGCGTGCTGGCTGGTGGCGAACCCGGCGCGGTACACGCCGTTATTGAGCGCGGGGTAGATCGCCTCGTTCCAGCGGTCGATTTCAGGGCGCAGGGGTGTCGGGTAGAAGTCCTGCCGGTCGCCCGTGATGCCGTTGAACGCGCTGTTGAACATGCCGATGATGTCGGCGCTTTCGTTCTTGACGATGCGGCCGGTGCGGTCATCCCACAAGGTCGGCACGGTGACCTTGCTGGTCATTTCCGGGTCGTGCGCGGTGTACAGCCGGTGGAGCGGGAAGCCGCCCTCTATCTCGTTGCCGAACGCGTCGCGTGGGAAGGTCCAGCCGTCTTTCGGCAGGCCCGGCTGTGCCCACTCGATCGCAACCACGCCCTGCAAGCCTTTGAGTACGCGGAATGCCGTGGTCCGTCCGGCCCACGGACACACCGCCGCCACCCACAAGCGATAACGCCCCGCCTCAGCCGGAAACTCTGCGCCCGGCTCGGCGGAAATCACGCTGCGGAATTGCGAGTCCTGCCGCCGGAACTGCCCGTCCGCGCCGATTTCTTCGGCCGCCGGGGCGGTGTCGCGCCATTCGCCATTATACAGTTGTGCCACACGCCTCTCCCTGTCCCGCAGGACTAGTGTCAGGCGGCCAGCAGGTCCAGCGCGGCAGGTGCCTGTTCGAGATGCGCCAGCAGGCCGCGCTCGTGCCGGTCAAGCCAGCGGGTGGCGCGTGGCAACTGCAACCCCGCGCGCCATTCGGCCTGTTCGCCAGTCAGCGCGATCACCGCCGGGTGGATGTACGATCGGCGCGTAACCGCCGGGGTGTTGCCCAGATGCGCGGCGACATCATCGAGCATGACTTTCAACGGGATCACTTCGTGCGCCTCGGCCAGCAGGCGGAAAGCCAGCGCGCTGCCGTGCCACGTGCGGAAGTTCTTGGCGGTGAACGGCTCACCCATCGTCTCGGCCAGCCACAGGTTGACGCAGGCAGAGCTGACCTCGTGCAGCGATCCATCGCCGTCCTGCCACTGGAACAGGTGCTGGCCGGGCAGATCCTGCATCCGCCGCACGCAAGCCGCCAGCCGTTTGTCGGCCAGCGTCACTTGCTGCAGCTTGCCGTGCTTGCCGCGATACTTCAGCAGCACCTTGCCGCCGGTCACTTGTGCGTGGCGGTTACGCAGCGTGGTGGCGCCGAAAGACTTGTTATCCCGCGCATAGCCCTTGTTGCCGATCCTGAGCGCGCCCAGATCCAGCAGCCGGACGACTGCGGCGATGGACTTGTCTTTGCCGATGCCGGGGGCCGCCAGGTCAAGCTCCACCCGCCGCCGCACCAGTGGCAGCAGCTTGCCGAACGCCAGGCAGCCATCGAACTTCTCGCCCTCGCGCTCGGTGCGGAACTGCGGGTTATAGCGGTATTGCTTGCGCCCCTTGGCATCGGTTCCGGTGGCCAGGATATGGCCATTTGGCGCGGGGCAGAACCACGCATCGCCATAAGCGGGCGGCAAGGCGATGGCATCCAGCCGGCGCTTCTCCGCCGGATCGCGGATCAGCGCGCCGTGTGGATCGAAATAGGCCCAGCCCTTGCCCGCGCGGCGGCGGGTGATGCCGGGAAGATCATCGTCGACGAAAATCAGCGAGGGTTGCGATGCGGCCATGTGGGCTGCAACGGATCAGCCGCCGTTGCGGTTCCGGCAGGCTCAGGAGAGCACCAGTTCCAGCACGCTGTGCCCCGCAGGATTGCGCGTCAGCCGGTCGATGGCAAACCCGCTGGCTGCGAACAGCGCCTGAAATTCCGCCAGCTTGCGCTCGCGCCCGGTGTCCCACACCATCATGGCGATGTCGGTCGCCTGGCTTTCGTTGGGCACGGGCACATCATCCAGCACATGATCGATCACCGCCACCCGCGCGCCAGTTGGCATGGCGGCGCGGATGGAGCCGAGGATATGGCGGCATTCCGCATCATCCCAATCGTGCAGGATCTGCTTCAGGGTATAGAGGTCCGCCGCGGGCACGGTTTCGAAGAAGCTGCCGCCCACCAGTTCCACCCGGTCTGCCAACGGCGATGCGGCCACGGCAGGCCGGGCCAGGTCCACCACATCGGGCCGGTCGAACAGGATGCCGCGGGTGCCGGGATAGTCGCGCAGGATTGCCAGCAGCAGGTCACCCATGCTGCCGCCGATATCGGCCACCATGGCGAATGGCTGGAAGCGGTGCTGGGTAAGCAGGAACCGCTCCACCCGCCGCGTCATCAGCCCCATGTAGCGGCCAAAATCGGCGGCAGCTTGCGGGTGAGCGCGGTAATACTCGAACACCGGCGCGCCGAACTGCGCCTCGAACGGCGTCTGCCCCCGTTGCAGCGCGGGCAGCAATTGCGTGCCCGAAGCATTGGTGATCTGGGTTATCGGGAAGAACGCCGCCGCTTCGTGCATCACGGCTGTGCGGCTGGTGGCGACGAAGGCCCCGGCAGCGTCCCGCGCCAGCATTTCGTGCGCCAGCAGGAAATCCAGCATGCGCGCCATCTTGTCTGCCGGAATGCCCGCCAGCTGCGCCAGTTCACCGGCAGTGGCCGGGCCATCCAGCAGCCGCGCGGTCAGGCCCGCCCGGTTCATCAGGTTGATCACCGCCCCGCCAAAGACGACATTGTGGCCCCAGTGGATAACGTCGTCGACGCTATCGAAATTGGCGCCGAACGCGCGCGAGCCCACCATGCCTGATCCCCCCATTTTGCCGGAGCCTAATCCCGGCCCCTGTGGGCGCAAAGCAAAACCGCGCGGGCGCACAAGTTTCGCTTGCTTGCCGCCAGCCAGCGCGCCAGCCATCTTCCCGCAGCGAATTTCAGGAGAGAGCGCCCCAATGACACAAAGTTCAGGGTCCGATGTCTATGTCCCGCCCAAGGTCTGGTCTGTCGATGCCGACAACGGCGGGCAGTTTTCAGCCGTCAATCGCCCCACCGCCGGTGCGCGCGAGGAGAAGGTTCTTCCGGTGGGCGAGCATCCGTTCCAGCTCTATTCGTTGGGCACGCCCAATGGGGTGAAGGTCACGATCATGCTGGAGGAGCTGCTGGAAGCGGGCTTTTCCGGAGCCGAATACGATGCCTGGATGATCAAGATCTTCGCCGGTGACCAGTTCGGCTCGGGCTTTGTCGAGCTTAACCCCAATTCCAAGATCCCCGCGCTGCTTGACCGCAGCGGGCCGCAGCCCTTCCGCGTGTTCGAGAGCGGGGCGATCCTGCTGCACCTGGCGGAAAAGTTCGATTTCCTGCTGCCCAAGACCAATCCGGCGCGCGCCGAGACGTTCAGCTGGCTGATGTGGCAGATGGGCAGCGCGCCGTTTATCGGCGGCGGGTTCGGGCACTTCTATGTCTATGCGCCCGAACGCTACAAGTACCCGATTGACCGCTATGCAATGGAAACCAAGCGCCTGTTCGACGTGGCCGACCAGCAGTTGGCCAAGACCGAATATCTGGCGGGCGGCGACTATACCATTGCCGATATCGCCGCTTACACGTGGCTGGGGAACCTGTTCCACGGCGCCTACAACCGCTGCGACATTTTCCTCAGCCTCGACGAGTACGAGAACGTCGGGCGCTGGGTGCGCCAGATCGACCAGCGCCCCGGCGCGATCCGTGGCCGGATCGTCAACACGCAAGCAATGCCCGAGCGGCATTCGGCAGCGGATTTCGATGCGGTGGAAGATCGCACCCTGTTCAACGCCGTGCGCACGCGGCCTGATACGCTGTAAGCGGCAACGCGGTCAGTCGTTGCGACCTTCGACATAGCGGATGTAGCGTGCGGTGGTGATGCCGCGGCTCAGCGCCAGTTGCAGGCCGTGGCCGTACTCGGCATCCTCGATCGGGGTTTCTGCCGGCCAGTTGTCCAGCAAGGTCCGCAGACGCGGCAGGTTCAACCGGTGTGCCATTGCCGGATCTGCCGCCAGGCGGTCAAGCTCGACCGCCAGGTGGTCGCGCTGGCGGCCCATGCGCAAGTGCCAGTCCGCTGCCTGCGCGCCGCGCCGCCGCTCGTTCAGCACCATCGCGGGCAGCTTGCCGGCAAACATCCGGCGGGCCAGCCAGCGGCGCGTGCCATTGCGCCAGTACTGGTCATCGGGAATACCGAAGCAGAACTCCAGCAGCGGCCGGTAGCTGGTGGGATCGCGGCTGGGCATGCCCCACAGTTGGGTCATGGCGGTCTGGAGATCGCCGGTTTCGTTGATCGCGCCGCGCAACATCGCCAGCCGGGCAGCCCGCGTGGACGTTTTGGCACGGAAGCGCGCGTCAAAGCCCATGTCGGCAGCCCGTTCAGCCACCCGCATCTCGGCAGCATAGTCCGCGTTCAGCGGGCACCAGGTAAGCGCATCCCCGGCCACGCGGCCATGGCGCATGCGCATGATCGCGGTGAACAAGCCATCAGGCAGCAGCGGCATCAGCGCCTGCGATGCGATCGCCTGCGGCAGGCTTACCTCCAGCCGTTTCGCGGTTGGGCCGGCCTCACGCAGCAGGGTGCGCCAGCGACCCTGCCGCAGCAGCGTGGGCAGATAGCCGTTGCCATCGAAGCTGAAGGTGGCGTTGCCCATCGCCCCGGTCAGCACCACGTCGCACCCCATGTCGCGCGCCTGGCGCCGCACTTCATGCATCCAGTGCAGGTTGATGCTGTTGCGCGGCGGCGCACCGCCCAGCAGGAACATGTTGTCCAGCTGGTAATCGAACGAGAGCCCGGCGGCATCCACCAGGTGACTGTGGAGCGACGGATACATCGCCGCCAGCGCCGCCACATGCTCGCGCTCGTCACCGAAACGGCCGGGATGTGTCCGCTCGTCCCAGCCATCTTCAGGCACCGAAGTGAAGCCGTGCAGCGGTGTGTCCGGTCCCAGCACCTGCATGGCACTGGCCGCCACGGCTTGCGAATCCAGCCCGCCGCTGACGCTGACTGCGGGCCGCGAAAAGCCCTGCAGCGCTGCCCGCGTCGCTTCCTGGAACAAGGCGTTGGCCGCCTCGACATAGTCCTCGTCCCGCTTGAAGCGCACAGCGGGCAGGTTGCCGGGATCGTACCAGCGGTCGGTCTGGACCTTGTCCTGCGTGAAGGTCATGCACGTGCCGGTGGGCAAGCGCGTGACCCCGGCAAACCAGCCGCGCTCACCCTCGGCATAATTGAGGTACAGGCTGTCGGCCAGCTTCTGCTCGTCCACCTTGCGTTCGATTTCGCCGGTGGCGAAAATGGCCCGCGGAGTGGTGCTGATCACCAGCCGTTCGGCATCGCGCCACACGTGCAGCGGGGGTGCCTGGATGGGGCTGCGCGAGATGTGGACCGCCTGCTGGCCGGGAAACCACACGATGGCCGCATACTGGCCCACGATGCGCCGGTCGGTGCTGTCACCCCACGCCGCATGGCAATGGCCATACAGCGCGGCATCGTCGCAAGCGGGATTGACCGAACCCGGCAGGTTACGCAGCAGTTCGGCGCGGTTATCGATATGCCCCAGCAGCAGCACATACCCGCCATGCGCGGTGCGGGCGGGCTGCCAGCTGCGCGCGCGGACCTTGTCGCGCACCGTGCAGGCCAGCGTGGCGCCTTCTACGCCGCGCACACCTGCCGCGCCGCTGCCCAGCCCCAGCGAGGCGGCCAGGCGATCGGCCAGCGAGACGTGCAGCGGCTCGCCCGACCAGCGCAGATAGAGCGCAATCACGGCTGCACCAGCGCCAGCCCGCGGGCATAAGTGCGGGTCGGATCGGCGCCGATGATCACCACGTTGCCCACCTCCACCCAGGCATGCAGGGCGTGCAGGTCACCGCTGGCATGTTCGGGCAACACGCCGAACACCAGCGCCGATGGCTGGCCCCGGCGACGCAGCATCCACTGCACTGCCATGGCACGCGGCAGGCACACGTAATCGCCCGGCAGCCAGCTGGTGGCGCGCAGCACCGCCCGCACCACGCGGTTGTGGATCAGGCTGACGGACGTTCCGGCGGGAGCAGGCGCTACCCGCCCCAGGCTGCTGCGCCAGCGACGCAGCGGCACGAACACGATCAGCAGGCGAGCCAGCAACAGCAGGATCATGGCTTCGGCCACCCGGGCGCGTGGTCGCAACTGGCCGGGTGCGTCAGGCGCGCTCGACAAATCCGGCTCCGACCATCTGTTCGATGAACCGGCTGACCTCCGCCTGGCAGGTCTGCGGATCGACGGCATAGGATTGCAGCAGGGCAGCACAGATGGCCGCCTCGTCCCGCGTGACGTCGATCAGCTGCCAGATGGCGAACCCGGTGCCCTTGAGCGCGTGGAAGCTGCCGGTATCGATGTTCATCAGCACCAGCTCGTCATCCAGCGGGGTTTCGGCGAAACGGTCAGTGGCCTTGCGGATCATCGGGCGGCTCATGGGGTGACGTATGTCCTTCAATACGGATGATTTTTCGCACCGGGGCAATCGCTCTGGCCGTGCCGGCCTGCGCGCTCCCCATTGGCGGCAAGGCCTAAGGGATCGGCCATGCAGTGTCAAACCACAGGCCAGGGCCAGTGCCGCCACGGCGATTCCAGTCCA
>JAZKFK010000306.1:14789-16015 GCA_040386475.1 Pseudomonadota bacterium
CGGCTGCGGCATCGGCCAGCATATCCTCGTACCGCACAACCATGACCGGGATGGCATCCTGATCCACCCAGCTGGCCACGTGCTGGCTCCAGCTCCCCATCACCTGCCGCAACTGACCCTTGCTGCCGCCGGCCAAGGCCATATCCTGCGTGCACAGCATGGTCACCGCCTTGTCCATCTCTGCATGCCCATCGTGAAACGCGCGCGATACGGCCACGTCCAGCGGGTTGCGGATGAGGTAGACCGCCCTGCCCGAGACATGCGGCGGGAATAGCCAGCCACCATCCGGCCGGCGCGCCTGCGCATCGTGCACCTTCATCCAGATCGGCGCGGGATTGAACTTGACCAATGTCTCGAACACATACGGTTGCAGTTCGGCCACCTCTGCGTCGGTCAACAGCGAGCTATCAAGACACAGCGTTTCGTCAAACCGGGGCCGCGACGAGGCGATGCCGTTAGTCGCCCCTGCTGCATTGATATCGTGCGGCTGATCGTCCTCGCGGTAATAGTTAGCCAGCAACATCCGCATCCAGGTGTTGCCGGACTTGGGATAGGAGGCCAGCCAGTCGATCACGCTTAACCGACCCGGATGTGCGCCGCCATTGACGCTACGCCATCGGCAAACAGGTCCTTGTTGCGCGGCCGGTCGAAGCGGCCGATCGCCACTTGCGATGACAGGCGCGACAGTACGCGGAACAGCGCGCCACTGCCCCCGATCAGATTGCAGAACAGTGGGCGAAAGAAAGCCGCCTGCGCCAGCGTGAAACGCTCCGCACCGGACACTGGCGTGAACGACACGTCGGTCTTGCGGGTGGCATCCAGAAAGAACAGCTCGGCCAGCGGCAGCGGATCGGGATGATAACCGCCGCTGGGGGTGGTGTAGACCTTTTCGATGTCGCGCCGCACGGGGCCAAGCACCGCAGCCTCGGTCAGGGCCACTGCATCTGGCCACAGCTTCACCTGCTTGTGGCCAGGCAGGCAGATTACGGCCGCCGGATCAGACAAATCCAGCACCAGGACATCATCCGACATCAGCGGCATGCCATGCGCGCCCAGCGCCGATGCCAGCGTGGACTTGCCCGCACCCGAATGGCCGGTGAAGGCATGGACGCGGCCGTTGTGCACCGCCCCCGAAGCGTGCAGCGGCACCAATCCGTTAAGCCACACGATTGCGCCATAGACCGATCCGTTGAGGAAGGCGGCGATATCCAGCTCGTTCACCGTAT
>JAZKFK010000307.1:0-3365 GCA_040386475.1 Pseudomonadota bacterium
ATGCACTGCTTGATGATGCGAGCGCTCTGATAGACTTCCTGCACGCGCACCATGAACCGGTCATAACAGTCCGAATTGGTGCCCACCGGAATGTCGAAATCCATCCGGTCGTAAACTTCGTACGGCTGGCTCTTGCGGATATCCCACGGAATGCCGGCGGCGCGGATCATGGGGCCGGAGAAGCCCCAGGCAATCGCGTCTTCCTTACTGACCACGGCAATATCGACGTTGCGCTGCTTGAAGATGCGGTTGTCGATCACGAGCGACATGGCATCGCCGAACAGTTCGGGCAGGCGCTTGTCCACCCAGTCGCCAATGTCGGTCAGCAGCTTTAACGGCACGTCCTGGTGCACGCCGCCCGGACGCATATAGGCGTGGTGCATGCGCGCGCCGCTCATCCGTTCGAAGAAGTTGAGGCAATCCTCACGTAGTTCGAACACCCACAGGTTGGGCGTCATCGCGCCCACGTCCATCACGTGGCTGCCGATGTTGAGCATGTGGTTGCAGATGCGCGTCAGCTCCGCGAACAAAACCCGCAGATACTGCGCACGCTCCGGCACTTCCACGTTCAGCAGCTTCTCGATCGCCAGGATGTAGCTGTGCTCCATGCACAGCGGCGAACAGTAATCCAGCCGGTCGAAATACGGCAGCGCCTGCAGGTACGTCTTGTGCTCGATCAGCTTCTCGGTGCCGCGGTGGAGCAGGCCCACGTGGCAATCGATCCGCTCGATGATCTCGCCGTCCAGCTCCATCACCATCCGCAGCACGCCGTGCGCGGCCGGATGCTGGGGGCCGAAGTTGATGGTGTAGTTGGGGATCGTCTCGCCGGTGGTGGTGGGCGATTCTTCCAGAGCGAAAGTCATGCCTCACCTTCCGTGCTGGGATTGGCCGTCTTGGGCTTGCGGGTGCGCTTCGGCTTCACAGCCTCACCCGTCTCGGTGCTCTTGGCCGCGCGCGGCTTCTTCGCCGGGCGGCTCTCGGTGGCGTCAGGCGCGCCGGGGGCCGTGCCGCCATCCTTCCCGGTGGATGTCTTAACCGCTTCGGCATTGGCCTTGTCGCCCGCGCCGGTATCGGCCTTCTTGTCGGTCGTCTTGGGATCGTTGACCGGCGGCGGAGCAGGCGTTTGCGCAGCCTTCTCGTCACCCGGCAGCACGTAATCGGCGCCTTCCCACGGGCTCATGAAATCGAACTGCCGCATGTCCTGCGCCAGCTTGACGGGTTCATAAACCACGCGCTTCTCCTCCTCGGAGTAGCGCAGTTCCTGATAGCCGGAGAGCGGAAAGTCCTTACGGAACGGATGGCCTTCAAAGCCATAGTCGGTGAGGATACGGCGCAAGTCCATGTTGCCGGCGAACACCACGCCGTACATGTCGAACACTTCGCGTTCCAGCCAGCCGGCGTTGGGCCACAAGGTGGTAACGGTGGGCACCGGGGTCGCCTCGTCGGTCGAAACCTTCACGATGATGCGGTGATTGCGGGTGAGGCTGAGGAGCATGTAGACCACCTCGAACCGCTCAGGGCGATCCGGGAAGTCGACGCCGGCCATTTCCATCAGCTGCTGATACTGTTGCGTATCGCGCAGCAGGCGCAGCGCATCTTCGATGGAATCGCGCTGCACGGTCAGCACGATCTCGCCATGCTCCTCGCGCGCGGCCACCAGCATGGAGCCCAGTGCGGCGCTGAGCTTGTCCACAGCGCCATCGAACGGCGCATAACGCGGGGCGGAGTGCAGCACGGACATCAGCGTTCAATCGTCCCGGCGCGGCGGATTTTCCGCTGCAATTGCATCACGCCATAAAGCAGCGCCTCGGCCGTGGGTGGGCACCCGGGAACGTAGATGTCCACCGGCACGATGCGGTCGCAGCCACGCACCACCGAGTAGCTGTAATGGTAATAGCCGCCGCCATTGGCGCAGCTGCCCATGGAGATCACGTACTTCGGCTCGCTCATCTGGTCATAGACCTTGCGCAGCGCCGGGGCCATCTTGTTGCACAGTGTGCCAGCCACGATCATAACGTCAGACTGGCGCGGAGAAGCGCGCGGGGCGGCGCCGAACCGCTCCATGTCATAACGCGGCATGTTGACGTGGATCATCTCAACCGCGCAGCAGGCGAGGCCGAAAGTCATCCACCACAGGCTGCCGGTGCGCGCCCACTGGAACAGGTCCTCGGTGCTGGTGACCAGGAAGCCCTTGTCGTTCACCTCGCCCTGCAGGGCACGGAAGTAGTCCGCATCGGGCTGGCGCAGATCGCCACCTACCGCAGAGGGCAGGCCGGACAAACCGCCAGCAGTGGTCGGGTAATAAGGGGGGGCCGCGGTGCTCATTCCCAATCCAAGGCTCCCATCTTCCAGGCATAGGCAAGGCCGATTACCAGTTCGGCCAGAAAGGTCATCATCGTGGCCCAGCCGGTCCAGCCGGTCAGGTCCAGGCTCACCGCCCACGGAAACAGGAAAGCTGCTTCAAGGTCGAAGATGATGAACAGGATGGCGACGAGGTAAAAGCGCACATCGAACCGGTCACGCGGTTCCTCGAAAGCGGGGAAGCCGCATTCGTACTCGCTCAGCTTCTCGGCATCGGGCTTGTGCGAGCCGGTAAGGCGCGAAACGCCCATCGGCAGGAACACGAACAGCGCGGAAAGGCCGACAGCCACTGCCAGGAACAGCAGGATCGGCAGATAGTGTGTCAGGTCGACCAAGGCAGACTCGCTGGCAGGAGGTAATGACCGCGCGTCTAGGCAAAGGCCCGCCATACTGCAAGGCCGATAGGGACCAAAAGCGGGGCAATAGGGAAGCTGACGCGGCTTGCTGGTGATCCATTGCGTCAACTTGCGGATTTCCCGGCGCGGCACTAGGTAGCCGTAAGACCAGTTCCCCCCGTCCATTTCTTCGGCCAGCAGGACCATTCTTCCCATGACCAGCCTTCATCCGCGTGACCCCATTGTTATCCTGTCCTACGCCCGCACGCCGATGGGCGCGATGCAGGGCGCGCTGGCAGATGTCTCCGCGACCGATCTTGGCGCCACGGCGATCAAGGCAGCGGTGGAGCGCGCGGGCGTGGCGGGCGACGATGTGGAGCGCGTCTACATGGGCTGCGTATTGCCCGCCGGACTCGGGCAGGCCCCTGCCCGCCAGGCCGCGCTGAAGGCTGGCTTGCCGCGCAGTGCACAGGCGACCACGGTCAACAAGGTATGCGGCAGCGGCATGCAGACCATCATCATGGGCGCCGAAGCCCTCGCCAGTGGCGGGGCGGATGTAATCGTGGCGGGCGGCATGGAAAGCATGACCAACGCGCCATACCTGCTGAAGAAGCATCGCAGCGGTGCGCGGCTGGGGCATGATACGGCTTATGACCACATGTTCCTCGA
>JAZKFK010000308.1:0-1997 GCA_040386475.1 Pseudomonadota bacterium
GTTCCCAGCGAGTTCGCGCCGACGATGGTCATGGATGAGTGGTCCTTTGCCCCTGAATGCCAAGAATACGGGCCGGACGAGGGTTATTTTTTTTTAGCGTCTGCCCCTTGCGGCGCGACTGCGCGTTTGCGAAGCCAAGGTCAAGGGCCTGAGGGCCAATCCGGGCTATCCCCGGGTCAAGCAGGGGCATTTTTACAGCAATGGAATGGAGCGGGACCGAAACACGCAAACCCCGGCTGGGCGTGTGGCGCATGGCGCTGGCGCTGGTGCTGGCCGCATTCCTGGGCGGCGCGCTGGGCCTTATCTGGCAGAGCACGGGTTTGGGCGACGCGGACGAAGCGGCTTCGGCTGCGGATTCTGCACTCGATTCGGCCGATCCCGGCGAGCCTGCCGAATAGGGTGCGCTAAAGCGCAGTCTGCTCCACATGGCGCCGCGGCACGGCTATCCAGCAGGCCACCACAACCAGCGCGGTGCCCAGCATGGTGGGCAGCGTCACCGCCTCGGCATAGAACAGCCAGCCCATCAGCGCGGCCCAGATGAAGGCGCTGTATTCCAGCGGCACCAGCACTTGCGCCTCAGCCCGGCGATAGGCCCATGACAGGCACATGCCGGCCACCACGGTCAGCACTGCCGATCCGGCCACGGTCGCCAGCGCCCAGCCATCGGGCGGCAACACGGCCAGGAACGGGGCGAACGGCAGCAACGTGGCGGCCACGGTCAGGTTCATGAAACTGGCGATTTCCAGCGGCCCGGCCACTTGGCTTTGACGGCGCTGGAGGATCAGGTTCCAGGCATAGAGCACGGCAGACAGGACCACGGCGGCAATGCCCCAGCCCACGCCATTGTCCGGCTCGCTGGCGCCCATCCGCGCCGCGCCGATCACCACTACGCCGGCCAGCCCCATGATCGAGGCGATCACCGCGCCGCGTGCGATCTTCTCGCCCAGCATGACCGCCGCCAGGTACAGCGCGATCAGCGGGGCGACGAACGAGATGGCAATGGCCTCGGCAATCGGCAGGCGGGTCAGCCCCCAGAAGAAGCTGAACGCCATGCCCGCCGCGACCACGCCGCGCAGGATATGCAGCCGCAAGGTCGCCGCGTCAGGCCAGCGGCCGCCGGTCAATCGCCAGGCGGGCACGGCCCAGCCCACCGCGATGAAGCTGCGCCACAACAGCGCGCTATAGGCTCCCATGGCCAGCGCGGCGCCTTTCATCATCGCGTCCATTACCGAATACAGCGCCACTCCCAGCAGGGTCATGAGCACGGGGTACAAGGTGTGGCGGTGATCCATCAGCGCGCCTTAGCCGTGCTTGGCCCGCCGGTCACGTTGCGCTTGCGCAGGTCGTTTTGACCCCGATCATTGCACGAATCGTCCAGCGGGCGCACAAGGCCTTTATGGTTAAAGCCAAGTACTTGCTGCTGGCCCTGGGGGCATCGGTCGCGGCGGTTATCGCCGTGCCCGATGCCACGCAGGCGCAATCGATCGCTTATCAGCCGGTGCTGGAGAGCGACGGCGTGGTGGCGATGGCAGAGCAATGGCCGCAAGGCACGGCCCGCCGGGTGATCCCGCCGCGTGTTGCGGGTGACTTGTCGTGGCCGGTGGAGCGGGCGCAGGCGCTGCTCGAAGCAATTGGGACGATGGCCGATGAAGGGCTCGATCCCGCCTATTACCAGCCCGATGAGCTGCGCGCAGCGATGGCCGGCGGCGCGGGGGAGGTGCTGGACCAGGTGGCGGGCGAGGTGTTCGCCCGGCTGGTGGCCGACCTGCGCGATGGGCACACGCCCAGATCGGCGCGGCGGGCGTACCTGATGGATGATCCCGATGCGGACCTGCTGCCCACGGCGGTGCTGCAGGAACGCGCCCTTGCCAGCGGCGATGTGGCGGGGGTGCTCGCCTCGCTGACGCCGGCGCACCCTGACTATGCGGCGCTGCGGACCGCGCTGGCGCAAGCCACCGATCCCGCCCGTGTTGCGTTGATCCGCGCCAACATGGATC
>JAZKFK010000309.1:0-6623 GCA_040386475.1 Pseudomonadota bacterium
TCTTGTTGCGTCCGTCTTCCAGTTTCATTGCCACCGGCCAACCGGCGACCAGGCCGGTTTCGCCGTTTTGGTTGTAGGAGTCGATGGCGGCGATGGCCGTCAGCTCCGGAGTGCACTTTTGCCCGATCGCTCGACCATTCATAAGATAGGTCTGGCAGGCCATGATGGATTCGTAGGCGCTTGCGGGCGCCGCACGCGCCTCTTCCGGCAACGGATGCGGCGCAAATCCCGCCTCACCGCCGTCTTCGCCCGCACCCCATTGCGCCACCCAGTTATCGACCACGCGATAGACCTGTGTGCCGTCCCACCAGTGAGCGCGGGCGAGCTTGCGAATGTTCTCCACCCACGGCTGGCTGAACGGCGCGGGCATCAGCTGGATCACGACCTGCCGCGCGTGGCCCTGGGCATCGGGGGCAAGGTCCATCACCAGCAGGTCTTCGGGCGCAATCGCCACCCACTCCTCCGGCGCCGATGCGTCCACCACCGAGGCGGGCGTGGGCGGTTCGGCTTCTTGCGCCGAGACGGGCAGAGCAAACAACATGGGGAGGGCGAGAAGGTGGCGGTTCATGACCAACCTTGTGCCATGCTCACCCCGTTGCGACCAGCCTCGCTGCGTTCGGACAAGGTTTGCTCCCCGCCCGCCGGCGGAAGGGGCTGGGGTGGGGGCCGTCTACTCCGCCGCCTCCTCCAGCGCGTGCATCGCCTCGTCGCTCAACCCGAAGTGATGGCCGATCTCGTGGATCGTCACATGTGCCACAAGGTGCTCCAGCGTCTCGTCTCCGCGCGCTGCCCATTCGTCCAGGATCGGGCGACGGAACAGGCGCACGCGGTCGGGCATGGTGCCGGTCGGCTCGCCCCCTCGCCCGGCCAGCGTCACGCCTTTGTACAGGCCGGTCAGGTCGAACGGGTCTTCGATGCCCATCTCGGCCAGCGTCTCTTCGTCCGCGAAGTCCTCCACCAGCAGCACCACGGGGTCCAGGTGCCTGCGGAACTGGGCGGGCAGCCGGTCCAGCGCGGCGCGCGCAATGGCTTCAATTTCGGCAGCGGACGGGGCGAGGCCAAGAGTGCGGGTCATGCCGACAAGCTAGGTATTGCCGTGCCGCTTGTCATCAGCAGCCGTGCCAGCTAGGGAGCCGCCTCTTGCCAGACCGCAGTGGACCTGCCGTGCGGGATTCGACCCCCCGCATCCCAGCAGCAAAGCGATAATGCGACCCTGTGCATGCGGAGCGGTGGCCGAGTGGTCGAAGGCGCACGCCTGGAAAGTGTGTATACGTCAAAAGCGTATCGTGGGTTCGAATCCCACCCGCTCCGCCAGTCCTTCAGGACAAACCGTTCTCCGCAGCGCTGCCGTTGCCTCGCAAACCCTCGAACTAGCGTCGTTTAATTTTTCGGAACGGTACCGGCAAACCGGACCGAGAGAGGGAAAGCCCTGCTCCCGGTCCGTGGTTGCGAGCGGAGAACCGAGTTTTGGTACGAAACTGCTGATCTGCAGGATTGCGATAGAATTTCGAAATTGTGTATAGGATCATTGTCCGTCTATAAAAAGGGGGGGACACCGTACGTCGCGCAGACGGCCGACGCGCAGCGCCAAGGAGCAACCATGATCGAAGAACAAGGCGGGGCAATGCGCGCGCGCCATGTCGAGGCCTATATCCGGCTCGAGGCGGCCTCTTGCGAGAAGATGGTCCGCAGGGGCCTCAGTACCGCGCTCTGGCATGACCAGCAGGACGAAGATTGCGGCATCGTCGCGGTCAGGAATATCTCACAATTCCATATGCTTATCTCATACTCGAGCCTCTCGCCCGAGTCAAGCGGCTATGGCGAAGGGGAGGTGCTCCTGCCGCTGGTGCGTGCCGCCACCAATCCCAACTATCACAAGCCCTATTTTCGCTGCCCGACCTGCGACAAGCGCAGCGGTCAACTGGTCCTCGCGCACGAGGAATGGGCCTGTCGGCAGTGCCAGGAGCTTTGCTACCGCAGCCAGTACCTTGGTCCGGGCTTTCGCCAGCAGCTGCGCTACGATGAGCTGATCCGCCTGCTGCGCCCAGTGCAGGGCCAACCCACCCGGCCTCGCTACATGCGCGCTGAGCGTTTTGCCGCACTCGAAGCAGAGTATGCCGCCTTGCGTGCTGCGCGGCGCAATGCACCGCGGCAGATGCCCGAACGCTCGCTAAGACTAATGCTTACACGGACATGGGTACCTTCAACCTAATTGCTGTTGATTTAGATGTATTTGACATATATCCATATGACATTTAACTAGGGAGTCATGAACCAGCTCTCCGTCGCCAGCGATCTTGGCGCCTACCCCTCACCCCATCTCGCGGTGGATATCGTCCTGTTCACCATTGAGGACCAGGTCCTCAAGGTCCTGACCATGGAACGCAGCGTTGAGCCCTTTGCTGGCTGCCAGGTCTTGCCCGGCGGCTTTGTCCATCCTGGCGAAAACCTCGATGACACGGCCCGGCGGGTCCTGACCGAAAAGGCCGGCCTCAGCGATCTTGCGGTCGAGCAGCTTTACACTTTCAGTGCGCCGGGCCGTGACCCACGCGGCTGGGTAGTCAGCGCCGCCTATTTTGCCTTGGTTCCATACGAACGGCTCTATGCTGCCGCTAGCCACATTGACGGACTGCGACTGCCGCAAGTCCTGGCCGATCAGGCCGGAGGGGCGGTGCAGCTCCGCGACGCAGGCGAGCCCGTCAGCATCGGCTTCGACCATGCCGAGATCATTTACACCGCGCTCGCACGGCTGCGCGGCAAGCTTGACTGGTCGAGCCTTCCCTTTGCCCTCTTGCCGGAGCAGTTCACCTTGCTCGAGCTCCAGCAGGTCCACGAGACGATCCTCGGGCGGGTGCTCAACAAGCCACATTTCCGCAAGAAGTGGCTTGGCAAGATCCTGCCCGATGGCAGCCACCTCGAAGCAACCGGCGAGTTCACGAGCGGACGCCGCCATCGCCCGGCCGAACTGTACCAGCTCAAGGTGGGACAGTGATGCGCGGCCGGACCAGCCTGAGCCATCCGCTGCAGATTGCCGAGGTTCGCCCTGCCTTTGGCGAGACCGTGGGCGGAAAGATCGGGCTGACCTTCTGCCCGGGCAAGAAGCAGGCACATGCGGTCTCGGGAGTATGGGACCGCGACCTGGCAATCGATCTTGATGTCGTTTCGGCTTGGGGCGCCGCTGCCGTGGTCACCCTGGTTGAACCCCATGAACTGGAAAGCCTGCAGGTTGCGCAGCTTGGCGACGAGGTTCGGGCCCGGCACATGGCCTGGTATCATCTGCCGATCCGCGACGTGGACGTTCCCCATGCGGCATTCGAAGAGGCTTGGGCCCGTGCCGGCGAGCACCTGCGCAGCCTGGTGCGCCACGGCTTTGGCGTGCTGGTCCACTGCAAGGGCGGGCTTGGTCGGGCCGGGACCATTGCAGCGCGGCTGCTCGTGGAGCTGGGCATGGATAACGCCACTGCCATTGCGCAGATCCGAATGGTCCGACCGGGAGCCATCGAGACCACTGCACAGCTTGCGCACGTCAGGAGCTGTACTCCGATCGAAGAGCCTCTGCCTGACACCAGCCTCGAAGCGGTGCGGGATCGGGCGGTTGGCGCGCTGCTTGGACTGGCGGTGGGTGATGCGCTAGGCACGACCGGAGAGTTCCAGGCCCGGGACAGCTATCCGCAGATCACCGACCTGGTGGGAGGCGGCCCCTTCAATCTACCGGTTGGGGCCTGGACGGATGACACCGCCATGGCGCTTGCGCTCGCAGCCAGCTTGCACGAGCAGGGCGGGCTTGATGAGGGCGACCTTATGGCCCGCTTCCTCGCCTGGCGAGAGCGAGGCGAGTACTCCTGCACGGGAACTTGCTTCGATATCGGGATCACGGTCAGCCAGGCGCTCAGCCGGTTCAAGCGCACCGGTGATCCGATTGCCGGAGCGACCGATCCGATGTCGGCCGGCAACGGCAGCCTGATGCGGCTCAGCCCGGTTGCGATCCGGTATTGGCAGGATGACGCTACTCGCCGAGATGTTGCGGCCCGGCAAAGCCGGACAACTCACGGCGCAGCTGAGGCGGTTGATGCCTGCGTGGTGTTTGCGGACTTGCTGGCTGAGGCCATTGCCGGGAAGCCCCGCCATGAAGTCATGCGGCTGAGGCAAGAGCCGTTTGCAGGCCGCATCCCCGAGGTGCTGGCCGGTTCCTGGCGCGGGCGTAACCGCAAGACGATCCGAAGCTCTGGCTATGTGATCGATAGCCTTGAGGCCGCGCTATGGTGCGTCGCGCGTACAGGGAGCTTTGCGGAAGCCTTGCTGCTCGCTGCAAACCTTGGTGTCGATGCCGACACGGTTGCCGCCATCACCGGCCAGCTTGCTGGAGCACTCTATGGCAAGGAAGGGATCCCCGAGCATTGGCTCAACCGCCTTGCCTGGAGTCATCAGATCGAGACCATGGCGCTGGAGCTGACCACGCCGGCAGGGTGGTATCCGCGCTGAAACTCCAAGCCTGCAGGTTTGCTGGGGTAGCGAAGGGGTAAAGCTGGACGACCAGCGTTCGGGTGGCTGAGACATTGGTCGTCCCGATGGCCAGGATAACGCGTTGCCAACATAACTTTCGGTAAATGTCTGATTGGTTGGACGATCCGGAACGGCAGGCTCTGGCATCGGTATTTGGATAAGCGGACATTCCTGCTCATCGGGCGCGAGGTCAGCTTTGCGCCTTATTCCGGTCATAGCCGGCCACTCGCAGAATGCCCGAAAGCGGACATCTCCCGGCCAGTCGCAGTGGCTGGGATGTTGGACGGACCGGAGTGGCAGCTGTTGGGCGACCGGCTCCTCAAGCGCCAGGTCCTAACTTCCGGGTTTCTGGGAACCGTCCGACCGCAGCGGGCCCAAACCTTTGTCGTTAGGTTCCCGAGAAACATCGGGGAGGATTAAAATCGGGCGGTCAATCGTTTCCCTTTTGGAACCGCAATCTTGCGGCCCGTTCAATGGAGGAAACCGAACATGAAATTCATGATTGCCTGTGCCGCCAGCCTGCTCTGCCTGGCGAATGCCGCCAATGCAGTTGATATGCTGCACGAGGAAACCGTTGCCCGTGCTGAGGAGCAACAAATTCTTGCCAGACCGGTTGCCGGGATCGAAAACCGGCTTTGGTTCAATTATCGGATCAACGTGACCGAGGCCCAGAAGGAACTGACTTCCGACCTGAGACATTCCAGCGACATTGAAGACCTACGTGATGCGTGGGAAGAATATGCTGTCGAGCTGCGCCACGAGCGCCGACACTACATCAAGGAGATGGCAGAGCGCGGCTATCGCGGAACGGTAACTATTGAGGGTTGAGCCCCACATTTTCTCCCGCCCGATCACACCAAAGGGGCCGGTTGAAGCCGGCTCCTTTTCGTTATGCGGCCTGGAACTGTGCCGCGTGATGAAATTAGTTGCGCCAGCCCCGTTCGCGTGCTGCACGCTCGGCTCGGGCATCCAGCGCGCTGCCTAAGGCCATGTCCTGCGCGCGCGCCAAGAGATCCTCCACTGACGAACCCGCTTGCTGGTAATCGCCTCGACCGGTGGGAGCGCCACCCGCCCGTTCGACTATGACCCAGCCTTGCGCTTCCCTGCAGGCAATCCCGCTTTCGGCAGCTGAGGCATAAGTGCGGCAGTAGTCGCCCCCTTCGCGCTCGAAGCTGAGCAGGACGCGGGTCTCTGCTTGCGGATCCTGCTCGGCCACCAATTGCTGATCGAGCACGGTGGCAAGCTGCGCATCGGCATAACCGGCAGGCGCATTTCCTGCCTCAGGTACGAACACGGCGATGAGCAGAGAAGCGGCAAGTGCCGGACCGGCAATCCATGTCCAGCGAGGCAGGCGCGCTCGACCTGCACGCTCCTCGCGTTGGGAAGCAAGGTCCACCACAGTGTCCGATGGCCGCAGTAGGGCTGTAAGGCGCACAGGTGGGTCCTGCGCCAGGATCGGTGAAAAATGACCGGCCAATCTGGCCTTGAGGGCTTGGTGAGCGGCCAGCCGTTCGGCCAGCACAGGATCAACAGCTAGTTCCTGCTCAACGCGCAAGGCATCGGCAGGTGCCATCTGGCCATCGGCAAAAGCAGCTAGCTCGTTTTCGGTAATTGTCATGTCGCAGGATCCAAAATTGCGAGTAAGGCATCCCGCCCCCGTACCAGTCGGGAATTGAGGGTACCTACCGGGCAATCGACGATGTCAGCCGCTTCGCGATAGGAGAAGCCCTCGACCATCACCAGCAACACAGCCTCCCGCTGTTCGGGCGGCAACATGGCCAGAGCGCGATCTACGTTACCCAGTTCCACCCGAGTCTCCTGGTCGCCGTCGATGCCGACAAGCAGACCGGCTTCGTCGCTGACAAAGGTCTTGGAACGCCGATTGCGGGCCCGTTGCTCGTCAATCCAGATATTGCGCATAATTCGATACATCCAGCTATCGAGCCGCGTGCCTTCTTGCCACTTGTCCCGATTGGTCAACGCCCGTTCAATTGTCATCTGGCACAAGTCGTCGCCATCGGCCGGGTGTCCGGCCAACCCCGCGGCAAAACGCCGCAGCTTGGGTAACGCATCAAGCGCCTGTTGTTCGAAAGTTGGGTGCAGAAGTCGGTCCTTTCCCG
>JAZKFK010000310.1:0-4959 GCA_040386475.1 Pseudomonadota bacterium
TCGAACTTGGGGCCGGGCTGCGGGTTGCCGTTGGGCAGGTAGAGGTTGCAGATGCGTACGCCATTGACCTCGGCTTCGAGATAGCGGGACTGCTCGTCGCTATCGTCGCCCGGCAGGCCGCGCTGCACGTCCACCGGCGCCACGCCATCGGCCAGGATAGCCACGCCGTTGAAACCCTTCTGGCCGTGCCAGATGGCGTGGTAACCGATTTTCTCAAACTCATCGGCGGGGAAGCCTTCGTCCTGCGTCTTGATCTCCTGCAGGCAGGCGACGGCAGGGCGTGTTTCCTCCAGCCATTCCAGCAGGCGCGGCAGGCGCGCCTTGATGCCATTGATGTTGAAGCTGGCGATTCTCACGCGGAAGGATCAGATGCCGAAGCTGGAGCCGCACCCGCAGCCTGATGCCGCTTGCGGGTTCTCCACCTTGAAAGCCGCGCCGCCCAGCGATTCGACATAATCGACCTGCGCGCCGGCCACCAGATCAAGGCTGACCGGATCGACCACCAGCAGCACACCCCCGGTTTCGCTCACCAGGTCATCGCCGTCCGGCCCCTCGGCCAGGTCGAACTTGTACTGGAAGCCCGAGCAGCCCCCGCCATCAACGGCCAGCCGCAGCACTGCGGGCTTGCCCTGTCGTTCGGCAATGGTGCGCACGCGCGCGGCGGCGGCTTCGGTCAGGATCAGCGGTTGTGCCATGCAACCGATGTAGGGCGGCCTCCCCCGCTACTCAAGAGCGCGATCAGGACAGGGTGATATAGTCGCGCATCAGCTTTGCTTCGGCCTCGATGCTTTCCATGCGGAACTTGACCAGATCGCCGATGGAAACAAACCCCAGCATCCGCCCATCCTCAACCACCGGCAAATGGCGGACGCGCCGCTTGGTCATCAGCGACAGCGCGCTGAGCACTTCGACCGAAGGATCGATGGTGATTGCGGGCGCGGTCATCACTTCATGCACTTCGCGGGCCAGCACCGCTTCGCCTTCGCGGGCAACGGCATACAGCAGGTCACGCTCGGAAAAGATGCCTGCCACTGCCGTGCCCTCCAACACCGGCAGCGCGCCGATGCGCTTTTCGGCGAGCAGCCCGGCGGCAAAACGCACGCTGTCGTGCGGAGAGCACGAGTAGATCTCGTGCTGGCGGCCCTGAATGATGCGCATGATCGACATGGCAACCTCCTTCCCTCTGCACGGCTTATCGCACGGTTTGCCGAGTCTCGCCAGATCCGGACCTTTGGGGGCGTTGCAAGTGCAGCGGCGAAGGCGCATGGACAGGCCCATGCAACGCTCTCCCCTCGACGACCCCCAGCAGGCTGCACACGCCTGGGCGCGCTACCGTCGGCTTATGCGCTGGATGTTCGGCGTCACCGTGCTGGTGGTGATCGTGGCGCTGACGCTGCTGTACCGCGAAGTCGGCATGGTTTCGGTGCACTTCTTCATCGCCACGGCGCTGGGCATCGGCTTTGCCATGCTGCTGATGAGCGCACTGATGGGGCTGGTGTTCCTCAGCAACGGCACCGGGCACGATGCGGCGGTCGATAACAACCTCGATTCGCTGGATCCCTGAACCGCCTTAAACTGCTGAACCACGCAGGCGATATTGCTCCACCGGCTCGCCGCCGATCAGGTGCTGCTGGATAATCAGTTCCAGCACTTCGGGACTGCAGGAATGGTACCACACCCGGTCGGGCCAGATCACCGCGATCGGCCCTGCGGTGCACACCTGCAGGCAATCGGCCTTGGTCCGCTGGACTCCGCCCGCACGCATCAGGCCCAGTTCCTTCAGGCGGCGCTTGAGGAACTTCCAGCTCGCCTCGCCCTCCTCGCGTCGGCAACATTCCTGCTTTTCGGATATGCCGCACAGGAAGATGTGCCGCGCCACCGTATCGCCATTGATCTTGGCGAGCGCGCGGGCGGCTTTTTCAATCTCGAATTGGCTGTTGCTCATGCGCCGACAGGTAGGCGCATCGGGGTAGCGCGCAAGCTCAGCGCTTCTTGCCGGCGATGCGGGCGATCTCGGCCTTGACCAGCCGCTCGACGATCTCGGGCAAGTGGGCGTCCAGCCACTGGGCCATCATGGGCCGCAGCATCTCGCGTACCAGCCCTTCCAGCGACGTTTCGCCCGAGCGAACGATGCGGGGCGGGGCGGAAGGTTCGGCCAGCATGGCGAGGGCCGCCAGCGACTGGCGCATGGCGTCGGCCGCCTGGTCATTGGTCAACCCGGCCGTGGGTTCGGCCTGTGCCGTGGCATCGTCGGCAAAGTCCATCGCCGACAAGTCGAGGACGTCTTCACCCTCTTCATCGTCGGAAGTGTAAGGCGCGGAGAACACGGTATTGCCAAAGCCGGGCGCGGAAGCGGGAGCCGCAGCCGGTCCGTCAGCCTGGCGCTGGCGACGCAGCGCATCGGCCTGGTCACGGTTGTCGCGGGCGATCACCTTCTTGATCGATTCGAGGATTTCCTCGACTGAGGGTTCGCCTTCGTGCCGCATTTTACCTTGACCCAAACCCCCTATTGACCGGTCGAAATCTCGCCGTCCTGCGCCGGGATGTCAACCGTGCGGGTGGACTGTGCGACCGGATCGGGATCACCGCTCCAGTCGAAGAAGATCGGGCGGTCACGCTCGAAATTGATCGCCGGATCATACAGCGGCACTTCGCCCTCCAGCCCCAGGTCACGCGCTTCGGCGCGGCCCATGGCGGCCAGCAGGGTGAACCCGGCCACGTATTCGTTGCGCCGCGCGGTGACCAGCTGGACCTGCGCGCGCAGCAATTCCTGCTGGGCATCCAGAATGTCGAGGATGGTGCGGTTGCCCACGGTGTTTTCCGCCCGCACGCCTTCCAGGCTCAGTTCGGCGGCATCGACCGCAGACTGGGTGGAGGCGATGATGGCGCGGGCCGCCTGCCAGCTGGCATAGGCGCCGCGCACTTGCGCGATCACCTGGCGTTCGGCGCCGATCACTTGCTCCAGCGCGGCGGATTCAGTGGCTTGCGCCTGGCGCTGGCTGGCCGAGACGCGGCCACCGTTGAAGATCGGCACGGAGAACCGCACCCCGGCCTGCGCGCTGCTGCTGCTCTGGTTGGCAGGACCGGAGATCGATCCCAGCGTACCGAGATAATTCTGATAACCGCTGCCGGCAAAGCCTTCGAGCCGCGGCAGGCGGGCGGCGCCGGCCACGTTCACGTCAAAACCGGCAGCAACGGCGCGTTCCTTGGCGGCGATCAGGTCCGGATTGTTCTCCAGCGCCACGTCCACCGCCTGGGCGACATCGGCGGGCAGGCCGGGCAACGGCGGCGGGGGTTGGAGGTTATCGGGCGCGAGGCCCACCAGCTGGATATAATTCTCGCGCGAGCGGGTGAGATTCGCCTCGGCGGTCTGCACGTCGCTGAGGGCAATGGCACGGCGGCTGGCGGACTGGGCTACGTCGGTCCGCGTCAGGTCGCCGATTTCAAACCGGTCGCTGGTGGCCTGCAGGTTGATGTCGAGTACGCTGAGGTTGTTACGCGTGAGGCCGACGATCGCCTCGTTCTGGATCACGTCCATGTACGCCGCGGTCACCTGGCTGAACAGGCTGCTTTCGGTGCCGCGCAAGCTGGCGCGCCCGGCCTGCACCCGCGTTTCGGCAGCGGCCACGTTGTTGACCACCGCGCCGCCGTTATACAGCGGAATGGTCAGATCGAGGTTGCCCGAGACCTGCCGCTGGGGCGAGATGAAGCTGGAAGAACTCTGCTTCAGGAACTCGGTATAGGTGGCCGACGTGGTCACCGAGGGCAGGCCGTTTGCCTGCTGGATGAACACCGTTTCATCAGTCGCGCGCAGCTGGGCGCGGGCGGCTTCCAGCGTGGGGTTGCCGACATAGGCGGCGGCCAAAGCCTCGCGCAGGGTATCCGCCAGTGCCGGGCTGGCGCCAAGCATGGCGCTGCCAGCCAGCAGCAGGGCTGCCAGCCGTGAGGTCCGCAGGGGGCTGTGCATGATCAGAAGCTCCAGCCTTTTGGCGCGTCGAAAGCGGAAAGGCGCGGAATGCCCATTTCACCCAGCTTGAGGAAGGTGACCGTAGAGCCGTACTTGCGCCCGCGGGCCACGCTGGTGACGCCGTTTTCAACCAGCCCGGTGACCAGGCGACCATCGTCGGTCAAGCGCGCGGCCAGGGCAGCAGGCAATTGCTCGATTGCGCCATCAATCAGGATCAGGCTGGCGTTAGCCTTGCCGGCCTTCAGCGCCTCCTCCGGGGTCAGCACGGTCAGTTGGGCGACCTGCCCACGCAGCAGTTCGGGCAGGTAGCCGCTGCCGCCATCGACCACGATCGCCACGTCATCGGCCTGCGGGGCAGCTTCCTGCACCAGCGTGCCGTGAAACAGCGGCGCGGCCAGCCATTGGCCACCGCCCAGCGGCACGGCACGATCCATGTAAGCCGCAGCGCGCGCGCTGGCGGGTACGAAGTCCTCGCGCGGCACGCGGCCCATCGGGCCAATGGCGCACAGCGCGGTCACGCCGCTGGTGCGCAACTGGCTGTCGATCATGGCCCTGCGCGCCAAGGCGGAAGCGGGTTGCGAGGTCGGTGTATCGAGCAGGGTCACAGTGTCCGTCACTCTATCTGGGTCTCTCGTCACTCTTGCCGCCCCAAGCTATCAAGGTATGGGGTTTCGGCGTATGAGGGCCTTAGGCGTATGACAGCCTCAGGCCAAGGGGGCTTGCTGCGTATTTATAGGCTCGCGAACCTCCCTGCGCGCCAAAAATAGTGTCCGTATTTGTATCATCTGGAGCCTGTCCGCCATGACCGATATGATCACCATCCGCGAAGCGGATATCATCGAGACCGTGGCCGATGCGCTGCAGTACATCAGCTATTACCACCCGATGGATTACATCAAGGCGCTGGGCGTGGCGTACGAGGCCGAACAAGGCCCGGCGGCGAAGGATGCCATCGCGCAGATCCTGACCAACAGCCGCATGTGCGCCGAAGG
>JAZKFK010000311.1:0-2549 GCA_040386475.1 Pseudomonadota bacterium
GCGCTCCTCGGGGCTGAGCTCCAGCTCCAGGTTCTTGCGCAGCCACTCGAGCGGAATCTCCTTGGTGAAATCGGCGACCATCTCGACGCCCTTGAAGTAAGACGCGAACGCGCGATCGAACTTGTCGTAGTGCTTTTCGTCCTTCACCAGCGTGGTGCGCGAAAGGTAGTAGAAGTCGTCGATGCTCCAGCCGCTGCCATCGTCGCTCTGGCTCGCAGGGCCGACCACGCCTTCTTTCAGCGCCTCCAGCAGCACCAGGTATTCCTTGACCGACACCGGCAGCTTCGCACTGCGCAGCGTGTAGAAAAAATCGTTCAGCATGGCGCTCCTTCCCCAGGCGTTGCGACATCGGGCGTTGGCCCTGACTTGCCCCACCGGCGCACGAAGATGGTTCCCTTGCGCCGTGCCAGCATCACCAGCCAGGCTGAGGCAACGATGCTGATCCCCACCGCCACAACCGATGCTTCTGCCCCGAAACCGCCACCGGACAACCACTCGGGCCCAGGTCGCGTCGAAACCAGATAGCCCGAAGCGCTGGTGCCCGAAACCGGTATGCCGAAGATGGCGCCCTGCGTGAAATTCCATGTCATGTGGATGCCCATCACCAGCGGCAGTGACCGGGTGACGTTGTAAGCCAGCCCCAGCAGGACACCGGCCTCCACCGCGATTGCTACCGAACTCCAAACGGTAGCACCCTTGTTCATGATGTGCACGCCGCCAAAGAAGATGGCGGAGATCGCCAGCGCCCACCAGGTGCCCAGGCCTTCCTCAGTGATGCGAAACAGCACACCGCGAAAGATGATTTCCTCGGCGATCGCGGCCCCCAGCCCGGTCAGCAGCAGCGGCCTGAGCCAGTCGAACTGTGGATTGGTGCCGGTGATTTGGTAGCTGCCGGCCAGCCACAGCACGCCAACGACGCTGCCGATGAAAAGCACGCCGAGGATGGATCCCAGCAGGCCATCGGGCACAACTTTCCGCCAGGCCAGCTCAGCCGGTTTGCGACGCTCGATGACATAGACCAGGAAGAGATAAGCGAACAGGCCTGGCACGAGTAGCCGCAGGAAAATCCCGATGCTTCGCTCGGGTTGCGGCGCCTGCTTGCCGTCCCATCCCAGCGCCGCGAAAACCAGGCTCAGCAGGAACATCACGCCGGCGAAGAGGCCGATGAAAATGGCAATGCGCGCCCCTGGCGAATAGACGAGCCAGCGGTTCCATTTCCTGGCGGCAGCGGGTGTGGAGAAGGCAATCATTCGGTTCGGGTTCTTGACAGGAGGTATTGCAGCTGCGCCTTGACCTCCGGCCATTCCCCCGCGGTCATGCTGTACATCACGGTATCGCGCACCGTGCCATCGCGGCGCAGGGCATGGTGGCGCAGCACGCCATCCTTGCGCGCACCCAGCCGCTCGATGGCCCGCTGGCTGGCGAAGTTGTAGTTGTCGGTGCGCCAGCCCACGAGCCTGGCGCCAAGAGTTTCGAATGCGTGCGTCATGAGAAGCAGCTTGCAACTCGTGTTGACGTGGCTGCGTTGCCAGCTCTTTGCATACCAGGTGTAGCCGATCTCCAGGCGCTCGACGGCCGGGACGATGTCGTGATACCGGGTCGCGCCCACAAGTTTGCCGCTGGTCACATCGCGCACCACGAAAGGCAGCATGTGTCCTTCAGCCTGACCCTTCAAGGCGAAAGCGATATACGCTGCGCTTTCGCCGGGCGCGGGCACGGAAGTAATTCGCAGGTTCCACAACTGCCCATCGTGCGCCGCGGCTTCGAGCTCGCCTGCGTGATCGGCTGTCATCGGTTCCAGCCGCACCAGCGGCGTTGCGAGGGTGCAGGGTTCCGGTGCTCTCAATTCACTCTTCCTTTTTCTTTCGGGATGCGCGCCAGCGCCTGGCGCCCTGCAGCCCGAGGCCACCACCGATACCAGCCATCAGGATACCGCCGATTGCGCTGCCGTCGTAGCCTTGCGCCAGCGGATCGAAGCCGACCAGCTTTCCCAGCCAGTAGGCGATCAGGACACCGCCCACGAAACCCAGGGCGTCGGTCAGTCCTTCAAGAAGCAGGGGATGCATGGAAATCCCTTAGCGGTTGTGCCGCTGCATGAACACGAGCTTCTCGAATAGCGTCACGTCCTGTTCGTTCTTCAGCAGCGCACCCACCAGCGGCGGCACGGCGACCTTGTCGTCCTTGCTTTGCAGGGCAGCCAGCGGAATATCTTCGGCCACCAGCAGCTTGAGCCAATCTAGCAGCTCGCTGGTCGAAGGCTTTTTCTTGAGGCCCGGCAAGTTACGAACGTCATAGAACGTCTTCATGGCGGCCGTGAGCAGTTCGGCTTTCAGGCCGGGGAAGTGCACGTCCACGATCTGCTGCATGGTCTGCGCATCGGGAAACTTGATGTAGTGAAAAAAGCAGCGGCGCAGGAACGCGTCAGGCAGTTCCTTTTCATTGTTGGACGTGATGAAGACCAGTGGGCGATGAATGGCGCGGACCATCTCACGGGTCTCGTACACATAGAACTCCATGCGGTCGAGTTCGCGCAGCAGGTCGTTCGGAAA
>JAZKFK010000312.1:0-1868 GCA_040386475.1 Pseudomonadota bacterium
AGCACGAACATCAGCCCCACCAGCAGGTAGCCGCGCAGCATCTTGCGCGGATTGCCGTGGAAACCCAGCGGCTCGTCGCCCACCAGCGTGTTGCCATGGAAATACTTCAGGCGCCGCACCTTGGCCCAGGGCAGGTAGATGCCCAGTGTCACCACGATCAGCAGGAGGTTGACGATCCAGATTCGGAAATACTCGCTGCCCGAGCCGGTGAAGCGGATGTCCAGCACATAAGGCATCTCCAAGGCCGGTGGCGTGCGGCGTGCAGCACCTCCCGGTGCCGCGCGCGGGGCGCCAAAACTGCTGGAACGGAAGGGAGGTGTCTCGATGGGGCCATGAAGGCCGTCCGGGATAGTGTCTTGTGGCATGCGAGCTGGCGTAAGAAGTCAGGGTGGGCCCGGCGAGCGGGCCTGCACGGTGCGAGCGATAAATAATGTAGCTGCTGCATCACGGCTTCAAGGTGACAGCCGTCACGCGGCCACCCCCCCACTACGCCCCTCCCGATCACGCACACCGCCACTTCGTCCCGCTTTTTTCCTGCTTCTTCCTGCTTCTTCCATGCAAACCTCCTCCGAGCCCCGGATATTCAATGCCACCACCGAACCCGAGGGCCAGCCCTTCGACGCGTGGAACAACCAACCCCTGCTGCTGTCCATGGAACAAGGCGGCATCGACTGGCCCAGCTCCTGCCGCAACGGCACCTGCCGCACCTGCCTGGGCCGCCTGCTGCAGGGCAGCGTGCGCTACGAGATCGAATGGCCGGGGCTGTTTGCCGAGGAAAAGGCGGAGGGCTACATCCTGCCTTGCGTGGCTATCCCCTGCGGCGACCTGGCGCTGCAGCGCGAGAACGGCTGACCCGGCCGCGAGTGCCCCGGTGCTCCAATTACCTCACTCGCCTCACTCGCCGTACACCAGCCCCAAGTACCCCCGAGAGGGCAGCTCCCGCTGCACCTCCGGCGCCAGCGGGCCGTAGTACACATCCAGCAGTCCCTGCGGCTGGTAGCGGCCCTCCATCAGGCGGCGTATACGCGCCACCCGGTCCGCGTGGCGGTCGGGGTGGTTGAAGGGGTCAAAGACTGCCGGCGCAGCCAGCAATGCCACGAGCCCGATGTACTCGCCCTCGTCAAGTGCATCGAAAGACTTGCGGAAATGCAGTTCGGCGCCCGCCGCGAGGCCCTTGGCACCACGCCCCAGATCGGCGAAGTTGATGAACAGCAGTTGTTCATCCTTCGATATCTGCGGGTCCACGACCCAGCGCGCGATGAGGCTCCGGCGGATCTTGGACGCGCCTGGCGCGTAAGGCTGGAAGTACGTGGCGAAGCCCGGGTCCGCCACCCGCAGCAGGATCTCCCGCTGGCGCGCGCTGAGAGCACTGAGCGCCAACGGTGGACGCATCTCCAGCAGCCTTGGCCGCAGCGTGTCGCGGGTGTGGCTCCACGCGGACCACACCACGCCGCCGTACCAGGTGGCGATAAACACCAGCGCGAGCAGCAGCACATTCACCCACCACCGTCGGGGTCGGGGCGGGCGCAGGGGGTCTGTGGTCTGCGCGATGGGTTACTGGCTCATGGTCGCCCGACCATATGACGCCGCAGAACGGGCCTCGACCGGGAAAGTTGCGCGGTCAGAAAGATAGGTTGAAATTGAGTGCCCCTACGCGTTCACGTGCCCGCCAGTTTGAGCGAACACGCACGTCCTATGCGCCTGGCGCAGATTCAAGATGGTATGGCTGGCCGCGTACGGTTGATCGCTTAGTTACTACCGATTAACTACCGATCACCCGTTAGGTTCGAATAGCAATTTGGCGCGGGCAATAAAAAAACCCCCCGAGCATTCCTGCTTGGGGGGTTTTCCGGGCTGTAGAAGCCTGA
>JAZKFK010000313.1:0-36318 GCA_040386475.1 Pseudomonadota bacterium
TCGAGAGCTTGCCGTTCATCGAGGCGATCCGCCAGCTGCGCAATGATCTGCCGGCCGATCACACCTGCCTGATCCACGTCACGCTGGTGCCGTACATTTCCGCCGCCGGAGAGCTGAAGACCAAGCCCACCCAGCATTCGGTGCGTGAGCTAACCAGCCTGGGCGTGCAGCCCAACCTGCTGCTCTGCCGTTGCGAGCATCCGCTGCCCGAGAACGAGCGCGCCAAGATCGCGCTGTTCTGCAACGTGCGCAAGGAAGCGGTGATCCAGGCGCTGGATGCCAGCAGCATCTACGCCGTGCCCCAGCAGTATCATGACGAAGGACTGGATGACGAAGTGCTGCGTCACTTCGGCATGCTCGGCACATCCAACCTGCCCAATCTGGCCCGCTGGGATGACGTGGTTGACCGCTATGAGAACTACGAAGGCGAAGTCACCATCGGCGTGGTCGGCAAGTATGTCGGTCTGCCCGATGCCTACAAGAGCCTGAACGAGGCGCTGGTCCACGGCGGCATGGCCAATCGGGTAAAGGTTCACATCCGCTGGATCGACGCCGAGATATTCGAGCTGCCCGACAACGACATTACCGCTCACCTTGAACCGCTGCACGGCATCCTTGTGCCCGGCGGCTTCGGCACGCGCGGGACCGAGGGCAAGATCGCCAGCGTGCGTTTTGCCCGTGAGCGCGAGGTGCCGTTCTTCGGCATTTGCCTGGGCATGCAGATGGCGTGCATCGAAGGCGCCAGGAACACGGCCGGAATTGCCGATGCCAGCTCTACCGAGTTTGGTGAGACGAGCGAGCCGGTCGTTGGCATCATCACCGAATGGATGAGCAAGGAAGGCTTGCAACAGCGTTCTGCCAGCACCGATCTTGGCGGCACGATGCGGCTGGGGGCTTATGACGCCATCCTGTCGGGCAACAGCCACGTCAGCCAGGCCTATGGCGGGGCGAAGCAGATCTCCGAACGCCATCGCCACCGCTACGAAGTTAACGTGGCCTACAAGGATGCGCTGGAAAAGGGCGGGCTGGTGTTTTCCGGCATGTCGCCCGATGGCCTGCTGCCCGAAATCGTCGAGCGGCCCGACCATCCGTGGTTCATCGGCGTACAGTATCACCCTGAGCTGAAGAGCAGACCGTTCGATCCGCACCCGCTGTTCGCCGGGTTCATCGCCGCTGCGGTCAAGCAGTCACGCCTGATGTGATTCCTGCGCCGATCTGGTTGCGCAGGAAAATTCCCTTGATTTGTAGAAATGCGAGGGCGTAGTCCCAATGGCGAGGGTTGAGGGCAATCCTTTACGATTTCTGCGCTATTGAGGCGCCAGCAATTGCAGCTTGTTCGGACGCCAGGTTTCCTACTGCGACCCGGGAAACTTGAGTTGCCGGATATGTCGGCGCCTTGCGCGTCGAGGGGGCGGCGTCCTTGTGGCGCCGCCCCCATACGTTTGAGATCAGGTTATTATGCCGCGTCGGCGTCGCTCTTGACGACCTCGAGCTTTGCCGGATCTGCCTGGGACGATCCACCGATGGCGATCTTCTTCGGCTTCATTGCTTCGGGCACTTCGCGCACCAGGTCGATCACCAGCAGGCCATCGGCCAGGTCGGCATTACCCACGCGGACATAGTCGGCCAGTTCAAACCTGCGCTCGAACCCACGATTGGCGATGCCAACGTGGAGTAGTTCACCCTCGGTCACCTCGTCACGCTTGCGGCCCTGTACCACCAGCAAATTCTGCTGCGCGGTGATGTCCAGGTCCTCGCCGCGGAAACCGGCCACCGCGATGGTGATGCGATAGTCATCGGGGCCCCGACGCTCGATGTTGAAGGGGGGGTAGTTGTCGCCCCCGCCAGCACTGCGGGCCTGCTTTTCGAGCAGGTCGAACAAGCGGTCGAAACCGACGGTGGAACGGAGATAGGGGGTAAGATCAATGCGATTCATGGCGAAACAAATCCTCTGTTGAGCAATTTGACTTGGCAGGGCCCACATTCGGCACCCCGCCCGTCTGCCACGCCTCGCGCGACAGACGAAATTGAGATAGGATTGGCTCAACCGGTTTCAAGCCCCTTGGTGAGAAGCGGAAGTCAATGAAATAAAAAGGAATTGCCAGTGAGCGCGGCAAAGGTTGAGATTTTCACGCGGATGATGTGCGGCTATTGTACCCGCGCCAGGCAGTTGCTCGACAGCAAGGGCGTGAATTACACCGAATACGATGTGACAATGGGCGGCGAGGCCAAGCGCGACATGCTGGCTCGCAAGCCCGATGCCCGCACGGTGCCGCAGATTTTCATCGATGGCCAGGCGATCGGCGGCTCGGATGATCTCGCCGCACTGGAGCGGGCCGGCAAACTGGATGCCTTGCTGGGTCTTTGAAGTTGGGTCTTTGACAACCATGCGTATCGCCGTTCTGCAGATGACCAGCGGGATCGATCCCGCAGCCAACGCATCGACCATATTCGATGCGGTCAAGGCCGCGCGGGCGGGCGGGGCACAGATGCTGTTCACACCCGAAATGAGCGGCTTGATCGATCGAGATCGCGAGCGCGCCGCATCGCACATCGTGCCGGCATCGCAGGATCCGGTGCTGGCTGCGGTGCGCACTGCCGCTTCCCTTGAGAACATGTGGGTCGCGCTCGGTTCATTGGCAGTGCGGCGGCCAGACGGTCGCTTGGCCAATCGCAGCTTCGTGATTGATCACGATGGCTGCATCACTGCCACGTATGACAAGATGCACATGTTTGACGTGACCCTGGCAAGCGGCGAAACCTGGCGTGAAAGTGCCGCCTATGTGCCGGGCGACGAGGTGGTGACAACGAAAGTGCCGGGACTTGGCACGCTGGGATTGTCGATCTGTTATGACGTGCGCTTTCCTGCGCTGTATCAGGAGCTTGGCAAGCGGGCCTGCGATGTGGTGGCAATTCCTGCTGCCTTTACCCGGCCTACCGGCGCTGCGCACTGGCACTTGTTGCAGCGCGCCCGCGCGGTAGAAGCGAGCGCTTATGTCGTCGCGGCTGCGCAAGTTGGCCGGCACGAGGATGGACGCGAAACCTATGGCCATTCGCTGGTTGTCGATCCGTGGGGCGAAGTCCTGCTCGACATGGGGGGCGATAGTCCCGGTCTTGGCTTTGCCGAGATCGATCCGGCGCGGATTGCCGAAGTGCGCAGCCAATTGCCCAGTCTTGCCAATCGCCGCGCAATGCCCAAAGCAGCGCGCACATGATTGTATTCGACCTCTCGTGCAGCCACGGGCACCGGTTTGAAGGCTGGTTTGGCTCGTCGGACGATTTTGCCCGCCAGCAAGATCGCGGAATGCTGTCGTGCCCGCAATGTGGGTGTGATGATGTCTCCAAGGCGCCGATGGCTCCGGCGGTGCCGATGAAGGGTAACCAGTGGGCCGAGCAGCCCGGTCTGCCAGCAAATGGCCTTCCGTCGCCGCATGCCGCGCAGGGCGTTGCCAACATGCCGCTACCGCCAGAAGTGCAGCACGCCATGCGCCAGTTGGCCGAAGCCCAGGCGCGGGCGCTTGCCAACAGCACGTGGGTGGGTAAGCGTTTTGCCGACGATGCCCGCGCGATGCATTATGGCGAGCGTGCTGCCGCCCCGATCCATGGCGAGGCCAGCCCGGCCGAAGCGCGCCAGCTGATCGAGGAGGGCATCGAGGTGGCGCCGCTGCCTTTTCCTGTCGCGCCGCCCGACGAGTTGAACTGAGCCTCAGTATTCGCGGGTGTTGACCTGCCAATAAGCGAGCGCCTCATCCCACGTGGGCAGCGTGTGCTGCACGCCCGCCACCTTGCGTACATCGGCAAACAAGTTGCCGGGTGCTCGCCTGGCCTGGTGCAATGATGGGATCGCATGGCGAAAGAACAGTGGTACCTGCCGCCACGAATGAACTTTCATCCCAGTAATCGACACGTACATGCCTGCGATCCTTTGGCGACAACCCTGTGGCGAATTGCCAATTCTACCCGGGGGCATTAGTGCGGGCAGCGGCGCACCCGTAGCTCAGCAGGATAGAGCATCAGATTCCTAATCTGGGGGCCACAGGTTCGAATCCTGTCGGGTGCACCAATCCCCTCAGAACCGCACGACCACCTTTCCTACCTGCTGGTTCGATTCAAGGAACGCGTTAGCTTCCGGCAATGATTCCAGACCATTGAACACCTTCGCTATCACTGGCTCGAGCTTTCCACAGGCCAACCCGGCGAGGATTTTCTCACGCGCGGCGGCGAACCGGTGCGGATGGTTCCAGATCTCGCTGGCCACCCAGCCGCGCATGGAGGCGCCCTTCATGGCCATGGGCCAATGCGGGTAAGGCGTTGGTTGACCGCTGAGGCCGCCATAGATGAACAGGATGCCGCGCGGCGCCAGCGCCTTGGCCAATGTATCGACATATGGCCCGCCGACCGGATCAAACGCGCACCGCGCTCCCTTGCCGGCGGTAATCTCCATCACGCGAGCCACCAGGTCTTCCTCTTTCGACGCCACCACGTGGGCCGCACCTAGTGCCTTCAGAGCGGCGGCCTTGGCGCTGGTGCGCGTAACCGCAATCGGCACCGCGCCCGCCCAGTTGCACAGCTGGATCGCCGCAAGGCCCACGCTGCTTGATGCGGCAGGGATGATCACGGCATCGTCGGGGCCAACATGGGCTACTTCGTAAACCGCATAGGCGGTCATGTACTGCATCCAGATGGCGGCGGCATGGGTTGCGTCCATGCCGTCGGGCGCGCGGAGAAGGATGCAGGTGGGGACGATCGCTTCGTCCGCCCATATGCCGTACTGGCCCTGTTGGATCATCGGCAGAACACAAACCCGTTGCCCCACCGCATAATCAGCCACGTCAGGGCCAATCGCCGTGATCGTGCCGACGCCTTCGTAGCCGATCAGGCTGGGGAGCTGGGGCTTGGTGGGATAATTGCCTGCGCGGTACATTGCTTCTGCCCGGTTGAGGCCGACTGCCTCAACCTTGATGCGCACTTCACCCGCGCCAGGTTCGCCGATGGCCAGATCATCGATCAGCAGCTTGTCCGGACCGCCGGTCTCGTGAAACCGCATTACCTTCGTCATGCTGCACTCTCCCACTTATGCCCCGAAGTTTTGCCCCGTCGCGCAGGCCCTGTCCAGCGTGCGCGCCGTGAAGCAGGCAAAAGAAAAGGGCCCCTCCCGAAGGAGAGGCCCCAATCTGTTTGCGCCTGGTTTCGATCAGAAAGCCAGGTTGGCACCGACGTAGAACCGACGACCGACGATGTCGTAGTTCTGCGAGCTGTAGCCACCGCCACTCAGCTGGAATGCAGCTGCGCTGGCGAGCGGGTTGGTGTTGCCGAACGGCGGGGCGGTGTTGAACAGGTTGTCCACACCGAACCGCAGCGTGATCGCATCGGTAGCCGAGTACGAGCTGTTCAGGTTGAACAGGTCATATGCGGCGTAGCCGGTGTTGGTGTTGCCCGACTTGATGCTGGGCAGGTGCTGCCACTGCAGGCCGATGCGGAACTGATCCAACGAGTAGTTGAAGTTGGTCAGCACCTTCCAACGATATGCACCGCTGGTGTTCAAGCCGGCATCCGGAGCAGCAAACGTGCCCGCATAATCGCGGAACGGCGTCTGCGAAGCAGTCGGAATGCCCGAGTAGAACGGCGACGACTTCAGGTCCATCAGGTAGTTGAACGTGGAGTTCAGGCCAAACGTGCCCGGACCCACATCAAACCGCCAATCCAGCTGGGCGTCGATGCCCGAGGTGCGGAAGGCGGCGGTGTTGGTGTAGGCAAGCCGCACCGCACCGATACCACCACCGGTACCACGCTGGAAGTTTTCGCAGAAGAAGCTGTTGGGATCGAAGTTCGGGTTGAACGCCGGATCCAGACAGAGCTGCTGCAGGGTCTGACCCGACTGGAGACCAATCGCGTCGTTCACCTTGATGTTGTAGTAGTCGACCGCCAGGCGGAGGTTGCTGAACGCACCGCTTTCAATCGGCGAGTCAATCACCACACCGGCCGTGATCGTCTTGGCGGTTTCCGTGGTCAGGTTCGGGTTACCCACGAAGTAGGGGAACGCGAAGCCCGGAGCCGTGGAAGTGCTGGTGGAACCAGCCGACGGAGCGATGTAGTTCGGATCCGTGGTGGCCAGACCGTTGCCATAGTACGAAACCGAGTTGAGCGGCTGACCCGGGATCTGGGTCTTGTCCATCAACTGCACGCACAGGGCACGCACGCGGTTGCCGTTCGCATTGGCCGGATTGGCCGAATACGAGAACGGGTTGCCAACCGAACATCCGTCACCACCCGTCAGCAGACCGAAGTTCTGCGTGAACGAGTAGAGTTCGCCGATGTTCGGAGCACGTTCTGCACGGTTGTAACCACCGCGGAAACGCAGCCAATCGGTCACTTCCCAGCTGCCTTCAACCTTCCAGGTGGTGCTGCCACCGGTCTGGCTGGAGTCCGAATAACGGATACCGGCAATCAGGTCGAGCTGCTGGACCAGCGGCATGTCGTGCAGCAGCGGAATCGAGATTTCGCCGTACACTTCCTTGCTGTCCAACTTCTCATTGATGCTGCTGGCCGGATAGATGCCCAGAGCCTGGTCAAGGAAGCTGGAGGTAACTTCCTTCAGGGTGTCCTCGCGGAAAACGTAGCCGTTTTCACGATAGGTGGCACCCAGAGCCGTACGGACCTCACCAGCAGGCAGATCGAACAACGAACCTTCCATGTTAGCTTCCCATACGGTCTGCCGCATGGTTGCGGTTTCCTTCAGGTCGGCATTGATGGCAGCGATACAATCCGCAGTAACCGGAGCGCCCGAGAACGGGTTCAGGCCGCTGGTGCAAGTCGCACGGTTGGCGCCGAAGCCGCCGCCGACCGCATTGCCCTGACGCACAAAGCCTGCCCCGAAGTTCGGAGCTGACATCACCGCACGCAGACGCTCGAGCGAAGCAACGCCCGTGGTTACGAAGTTGGTGATCGATTCACCGCGCTGCCACGTGACGTCCCAGCTCCAGTCGGAACCCGGGATGCTGCCTTCTAAGCCGAACAGCATGTTGTACGTGTAGTTGTCGGTGATCGTTTCGCGGTTGCCGAGGCCCGGCACATAACCGGTCGGCGACCACGGACAGTTGGCTTGGCTGAAGAACGTGCCAGCTGCACTGACCTGACCAGCAACGGTGCCACAACCTTGCGCCGCGAGGGCAGCAGGCTGTGCTGCAACCCTGGTGGGGTAGGATGCGACACTGGCGTTGTACGCGGTGACACGGGTCGCAAACGCTGCATCAGTCTCGCCGGTGGCCCGGACCGGAGCAACCGGTACAGGGATAAGCGTGCCACGTGCGTTCAGCAGGGCGGAAAGCGCTGCTGGCAGATAGGTGCCATCGTTCTGGTAACGCGGAATGACCACGTTCCAGCCGCCGACGATCGGGCCGGGCTGCTGGACGGTTTCGGTGTGCGAGGTGTTGAAATACCCCTGCGCAATGGCCGAGACCCAGTCATTGATGTCGTACGAACCACGCATGTAGAAGTTGTAGCGGGTCAGCGGCAGGTTCAGGTAATCTTCCTGGAAGTTCTGCGAGATGCCACCCAGCGACGACTTCACCGTTTCCTGACCGTCGATCAGGCTGGTCGGGAAGTTCGACACGCCCGACACGCCAGCAGCAGAGTTGCCGAAGGTGAACGGAGTGCCATTGGGCAGGAAGTACAGCGAACCGGTGGCCGAAACGTTGCCGGTCCGGTTGGGGAAATAGCTGTTCAGTACATTCTGGTAGGTGGCGTTGCTGCCGGTCTGCGTGATGCCCGAGAAGGTCGGGAAGAAGTAGTTGCCGCCCACGTCGGGGTTAGCCCACAGATCTTGATACCACGAACGGTCACGACGGTAGGACGGCTTGCGGTCCGACGTCGAAACGGCGAGGCTGATGTTGCCGCGGCCGTCTGCGAAGTTGGTGCCCATCAGCGCGCTGAGGTTGTACTCGGCGCCGTCGCCTTCCTGCGTGATGCCGTACTGGCCGTTGAACTCGATACCTTCGAAGTTCTTCTTCAGGATGAAGTTCACCACGCCGCCCACGGCGTCAGCGCCGTAAGTGGAGGACGCACCACCCGAGATGATTTCGACACGCTCGATAGCGGCCGAAGGCAGGGTGTTGATGTCCACCGCCATCGAGGCGTTGCTGGGGGTCGCGCGGCGACCGTCGATCAGCACGAGGTTACGGTTGGAACCGATACCGCGCAGCGAGATCGTGGCCGAACCAGGGGTGTTCGAAGGCGAGGCCTGAATGTCGCCACCCTGCGTCGGGTTCTTTTCCGGCACGAACTGGGGCAGGCGGTTCAGGTTGACTTCGACCGACGAGGTGCTCGAATTTTCGAGCAGGTCGGCACCAACGGTCACGATCGGGCTGTTGGCCTCGTAATCCTGACGCGAAATGCGCGAACCGGTGACAACGATGCGATCTTCCTCATCCGCAGCGTCTTGCGCCATGGCCGGCATGGCCACGACAATCGAGCTGGCTCCACCAGCCAGCAGCACGGCCTTAAAGACCTGCTGTTTGCTAAAAATCCTCACTTGGTGCTCCCTTCACTGTACACACGCGGCCGGCGATGCTGCCGGCCGTGATTGCAATTCTTCCGTGCCAGCACGGCGCAGCCCAAATGGCCGCGCTGAACCCTAGCCGCGATGCGGCAAAGGTGCGCCGGAACAGTCGAATACGAAGGGGAGAAAGCCAGACAGGGGCGGTTGCCCGCCCAGTCCGCGACCTGCGCATTTCAGCGCTGTAGTCATTAACCTCTCCCCCAGCGGCCAGGCTTTTGAATCACCGGCAACCGCGCGATTCCGTGCATATTGCGGCCCGTTGACAGTGTCTAGTGTGCGTTCCGGCCCTGTTCATGGAAATGCCGTGAAATCGCCGCCCGTCAGCCAGCTGCAACACCTGGAAATCTGTTTCCTGCGAAACTGGTATCCACGAAAAGATATACAAAACAACAAGATGGCAAAACATCGCTTGCAGGGTGTGCAATAAAGTGTTGCCAACCTGCATCGCCCGCGCAACTTCCGTAAAAGGGGTCAGGTTGACAAGATCCGCCAGCAAGGTGGCGTTGACTTAATCCGGTTTTGGCGTCCATTCGGAGCGCCGGGCCTTCAAGGGAGGGTGGGGTTGGGAAAGTCTGTCGGGCAAAGCGGAAGCGGGATTGCCGCACTGGACTGGCGGCGTGGTCTGATCGATCATGCGTTGATCCTGCGCGATGGGCTACTGGCCGCCCGGTTCGGTGTGCAGGACCTGCCGCAGTGCCAGCCAGACCATTGCAACGCCATCTGTAGCGGGCTGGGCCCCATGGCGGTGGAGGCCGTGCGGATCGTCGAAGCCTATGTAATCGGTGCAATTGCCCGCGAGCGTGGGGGGCTTCCCGCTGGCAAATTGCCGCCAGCGCCGCCTGAATTTGCCGCGCGGCTCAATATCATTCTCAATGGGCTGGAGCCTGCGCGACCCGATACCGGCCACGCCAAGCCGGCTTCATCGGTCATCCAGAGCGACTTGTGGCAATTGCTCTACAAGGTCCGCGAAAGCGCCGAAATGGCCTATGCGCGGGAGCTGGATCTGGTCGAGCTGGACCGGCGTATCCTGTTCCTGCTGCATAACGTGGGGCCGCTTGTCCCGGCCGAGATCTCCGCTGCGGTCGGCGTGGACAAGGCGCAGGTCAGCCGGTCGGTCAAGCGACTGCTGGAGATCAAGATGGTCGAGCGCGAACAGCTACGCTCGCCACTGTCTCTCACCCGCAAGGGGCAAGCGCACGCGGAGCGGTTGCTGCGCCTGGCCGACCTGCGCAATCGCGAGTTGACCTTCGATATCGGCGATGCCGAGCTGGCGCGGTTCTTCGCGGTGATCGAAAAGCTGCTGGATCAGGCGGTGCTGCTCTATGAACAGGAGCGGCAGTTGAGCCACGGGCCCGAGACCACGCAGTTCCCGCGGCCTGGCGCGGCGGTGGAAAGCGAAGGCAGCCCCGATCGCATCGTGATGGACCGCAGCCGGATCATCTCGCCGCTGATGACGCTAAGTTCCTATTTCAGCCGCAGCGGTTCGCTTACATTCAAGCGCTTGACCGGACTATCCAGCTTTGAAGCTTGGGTTTTGAACGAGATAGGAATGTCTCCTCCCATCGATTGGCATGTTCTGGTCGAGCGGCTCGACCGCGATCACAGCCAGGCAGGACGCACTGTGCGAGCCCTGGTGGAGCGTGAACTGGTGGAGCGCGAAGGCGGCCCCGGGCGGCGGCACGGGCGGTTTGCACCGACGCCGGCCGGCACCAAGCTGTTCCAGGCGATCCAGAATGCCAGTCGCCAGCGCAGCGCCTTCCTGTTGGCTCCCTTGTCGCAGGCAGAGCGTGACGAGTTTCTCGCCACGTTCGACAAGATCCGGCGCAACGCCGTGATCCAGCTTGAGCGTGAACGGGCTTACGAGGAACTGGGCCAGGGTTGACGCGCGATTGGGCAGAAGCGCGCCATGGCGCTCAGGCCGCCACCGATCAACTGACCCGGCGTACCCGGATTGAGGGCTGGTTGTTGTAGCGCATCAGGAAGCTGCCCATCGCCCCGCGACGGATCTCGACCTGCGCGCCGCGCCTGGGCGGGTTGTAAGTGCTGTCGGCACTTTCCGCAAAAACCCACTGCGCGCCATCATCCAGCGTGAAGGCATAGATGCCAGGGCCCCGCTGGGTGATCTCGGTCACTGCTGCGGTGATCTCGTCCGGGCCATATGTGGCTACGCGGGCGGTTTCGGGAACGGACAGGTCCTCGCGGCCGAACCCAGCCGGACGCCCGTCGGAGAAAACTGCGCCTCCGCCACCCTGTACCTGCACCTGGCCCGGGACCGTGTTGCGTGCCGCGCCGCCGGCCGAGCGCATGTTGTTGTCATAGCAGGCGAGGCGAGCGGAAGGATCGTCAATCCGCGAGCATTCGCGCATGATGCCCAATACAGCGCCTTCGGCAACTTGCGCAGCAGCGGGCGAGGGCAGGCAGGCAAGGGCCGTGCTGCCAGCGAGGACAATGGCGACGCGATGCGCGAACATGATTGACTAACTCTCCCTTGTGATGCCGGTACAGTGGCCTTGCGGCGGCCTACAGGCAAGACACTTGCGCGGCCCTTAACGAAAGTTTCGCCCATGCCAACAGGCCAGTTGCGCTGTACCTTTGGTGCCGCGCAGGTGCAGCCAATTCCTTGCCGCGCATGAAAAGTGCTTGAATCGCCGGTTCAAGTATGATTCTGTCCAGTTTGTGAACGCTTACTCCGCCCGCCACGAAAAACGCATGCAATGGCTTTCGCTGGGCTGGCTGCTGGCACTGGGTGCCATGGCCTTGGTTGGCCCATACGGCCTGCTGGCGTGGAGCGAACAATCGGCCTTGTTGGATCGGCGCGAGCAACAGATCGATGCCTTGCGCAGTGACCGTGCGGTGCTGGCTAACCGGGTAGAGCGGCTCAACCCCGCCCACGTCGATCCTGACCTGGCGAGCGAACTGGCGCGGCAGAATCTTAACGTCGCCCATCCCGATGAGTACATCATCGATCTGGACCAGCAGCCCTGACATTCCGGGCTTGAACGGCACGCCGTTGCAAGTTTTCTAACCGCATTGGTTCAACGGTGATTCGTGCCGTTGCCAGCCCCTGCACGATCTGCTTTAGCCCGTGCGCAAGCGGCGCCGGCCACCTCTGGCGCGCATGAGGATACTCGATTTGGCTCGATCAGCTTCTTCTTCGTCGAAGGCCGCACCCGCTGCGGAAAAATCATCCGGCAAGGGTGACAATTTTGAACTGCGCAGCCTGCAGGACGCGTTCGACAAAGACCGCCGCTTTAAGGCCAGCGAGGACGAACTTCTCGAATTCTACCGCAAGATGCTGCTGATCCGCCGGTTCGAGGAAAAGGCCGGCCAACTGTATGGCCTGGGCCTGATTGGCGGCTTCTGCCATCTTTACATCGGCCAGGAAGCGGTCGCCGTGGGGCTGCAAAGCGCGCTGAACGAAGGCAAGGACAGCGTCATCACCGGCTATCGCGACCATGGCCACATGCTGGCCTACGGCATTGATCCGCGCGTGATCATGGCCGAACTGACCGGGCGTGAAGCTGGCATCAGCCGCGGCAAGGGCGGATCGATGCACATGTTCAGCACGCAGCATGCTTTTTACGGCGGCCACGGCATCGTGGGTGCGCAGGTATCGCTGGGCGGAGGGCTGGCCTTTGCCCACAAGTACAACGAGGACGGCGGCCTGTGCATGGCCTACTTCGGCGATGGCGCGGCTAATCAGGGCCAGGTTTACGAGACGATGAACATGGCCAGCCTGTGGCAGCTGCCGATCGTGTTCGTGGTGGAAAACAACCAGTACGCCATGGGCACCAGCGTCAGCCGCTCCAGCGCAGAGACTGAGTTCTACCGGCGCGGCACAGCATTCCGCATTCCGGGCATGGAAGTGAACGGGATGGACGTGCTGGAAGTGCACCAGGCGGCGAAGATTGCGGTGGAGCATGTGCGCGGCGGCAACGGGCCGGTGCTGATGGAGCTGAACACCTATCGCTATCGCGGCCACTCGATGTCCGATCCCGCCAAATACCGCACGCGCGAGGAAGTGCAGGGCGTGCGCGAGAAGAGTGACCCGATCGAGATGGCCAAGGCCGAACTGCTGGCCATGGGTGTTTCCGAGGATCGCCTGAAGGACCTGGAAAAGGTCATTCGCAGCGCCGTGGCCGATGCTGCTGATTTTGCCGAAAAGTCACCCGAACCGGATGCGTCCGAACTGTATACCGACGTGCTGGTGGGGAGTTACTGAGATGGCCATCGAACTGAAGATGCCAGCGCTCTCGCCCACGATGGAAGAGGGCACACTGGCCAAGTGGCTGGTGAAGGAAGGCGACACCGTGAAGACCGGTGATGTGCTGGCCGAGATCGAGACCGACAAGGCGACGATGGAGTTCGAGAGCATCGACGAAGGTGTGGTCGGCCAGATCCTTGTGGCCGAAGGCGCCGAGAACGTGAAAGTTGGCACTGTGATCGCTGTGCTGACGGTCGAGGGCGAGGAAGCCCCCGCTGCCGCGCCAGCCGCTGCTGCCGAACCGGCCGCCGCAGCGCCCGCCGCCGCTTCCGCGCCAGCGCGTCCTGCGGCTGCAGAACGCGCTGCCGATCCGGAAGTCCCTTCCCCTTCTGGCACCAACATGATCAAGCTGACCGTGCGCGAAGCGCTGCGCGATGCCATGGCCGAGGAAATGCGCCTTGATCCGCGCGTCTTCGTAATCGGCGAGGAAGTGGCCGAGTACCAGGGCGCCTACAAGGTCACGCAAGGCCTGCTGGAGGAATTCGGCCCCAAGCGCGTGATCGACACGCCGATCACCGAATATGGTTTTGCCGGCATCGGGACCGGCGCGGCCATGGGCGGCCTGCGCCCGGTAGTGGAGTTCATGACGTTCAACTTCGCCATGCAGGCGATTGACCACATCATCAATTCCGCCGCAAAGACCAACTACATGTCTGGTGGCCAGATGCGCTGCCCGGTGGTGTTCCGCGGTCCCAACGGCGCTGCCAGCCGCGTGGGCGCGCAACACAGCCAGAACTATGCCCCGTGGTACGCCAGTGTACCCGGCCTGATCGTGATAGCACCCTATGATGCGTCGGATGCAAAAGGCCTGCTGAAGGCCGCCATCCGCAGCGATGATCCGGTGATCTTCCTGGAAAACGAGCTGGTCTATGGCAACAGCTTCGAGGTGGCCCAGCTGGACGATCACGTGCTGCCCATTGGCAAGGCACGGATCATGCGCGAAGGGACCGATGTGACCATCGTGTCCTATTCAATCGGTGTTAAATTTGCGCTGGAAGCCGCTGAAAAGCTGGCAGAAGAAGGCATCGAAGCCGAAGTGATCGACCTGCGCACCTTGCGCCCGCTCGATACCGCCACTGTGCTGGAAAGCCTGGCCAAGACCAACCGCCTGGTGGTGGCCGAAGAGGGCTGGCCGGCCTGCTCGATCGCGTCAGAGATCATCGCGGTTTGCATGGAAGAAGGCTTCGACCTGCTCGATGCCCCCGTCATCCGCGTGTGTAACGAGGACGTGCCGCTGCCTTACGCCGCGAACCTTGAGAAGCTGGCGCTGATCGATGCCTCGCGTATTGTCACGGCGGTGAAGAAGGTTTGTTACCGCGCGTGACTTGCGGGGTGTTGAGCTGGCAGGTTCGGCACAGCCCCAGCAGTCGCGAGAGTAGCGAACAATAGGTTTCGCCCGAGCTGGTGGTGGTGCCGCCAGTCGTACTGCTGCCACTCGTGGTGCTTGCGCCGGTCGTGCTGCCGCCAGTTGTCGTGGTTGTCTCCATTGTGGAGCTGGTCCCGCCGCTGGTGGTGGAAGAGGCGGATGTTGAACCGCCAATGGTGGTGCTTGTAGTCGAGGTTCCGCCAGTGCTGGAACTGGAGGTTGAACCGCCGCTGCTGGTTGATCCCCCACCGGAGCTGGTTGTGCTGTAGCTGGTGGCGCCATAAGTGCCGCAATCTACCACTACTGCGGGGTTGGGCGCGTCTTTCTAATAGATTTGCGGCAGGTCGCGATCATCGCGCACGGTGAAGCTGGCAGTGGTCTTGATATCTGCCGGGGCGCCGAAAGGGTCGCCGATAATCGGCCTGTATTCATAGACTACCTCGACAAACATCACAGCTTCATCGGGGAAGGCGATCACTTCTTCACCCGGAGGGCCGATGCCGGGAAAGCCGCCGCTCAGGCCATCGCCCGTGTTACCCTATGTGGAATTTACAGCGCGCTCTCCCATGCAGCGCTGCCAGTGAATGTACTGGTTGTTGGTACCGTCCACCACTTCCAGGCTGCTGATGATGATGCGGCCCCGGCCATAAAGGTCCATCGGGTCGCCGGCCTGCACCTCGGCGCCGTAGAATAGGTCCTGGATGTCGCATTCATAGATGCGCCGGTCCTGCAGCATGGATTCGTCACCGATCCGCGAGGCGTTATCGGCCACCTGCACCGCCAGCTGGTTGATCTGTGTGGTCACTATGAATTCCAGCGGGCTGTTGACGGCGCCCTGCGCGAACGCACCCAAGCTGTTGGTCCTGACCTCGCGGACTTAGCTCATTTCGTTGAGCATCGGGCGCCACTGGGTAGCCGGATAGGCGGGGTCGGGGACGCGATCGATGTCGAGATCCAGTGCGCGGTTCAGGTTGACGTTGGCGTAGTCGTTGATCTCGTAGGTATCGCGTTCCTCGATGCAGCCGCGATAATTCACTGCCACGTTCTGCGGGGCTGAAGGAATGCCTCCCATCGGCACCCTGGTGCTGTTGGTGGTCTCCAGGAAGGCGAGGTCCTTGGGGAGGGAGATTGGCGTACCGCCAATTGGTGGCATTCTGCGCTACGCGGTAGTCGTACTGCCATTTGTCCATCAGTCAGTCATCCTGCAGCAGGCCGACCAAGTTAACGTTGGTGGAAAGGGCACAAAGCCATAGCGGATGCGTGAGCCGGCCGTCTCGTGCGCCAGGCGTGCTTGGTCTGGTGCAACAGACGTGAGGGCGAGCATACAAACATGCTCGGCTTCTTAAGACCGGGTGCGTAAGGCTATCGCCAACGACTTGGTTAAAATGCTTCCATTGTTCTGCCGGAGAAGCCTCGACGCCACCCGTCAGGTGGCGCTGAGGAAGATCGGGCGGGTGAACGTGAGGAAGGGGGCCGGGATGCCGGCAAATTCCAGCATGTTGTCCACTTCGTAAGTGATCACAACCTCCAACTCGCGCGCACCGGCCACGCGCTGGGTTTCTGGCGTGGTCACGAACGCGCCCATGTTGTTGGCGTTGAGCAGATAGGGCGCGCCGCGCGCCCGAGCTATTGCATAGGAACGGATTTGGGTGTTGCTCAGAGTGTTGCCAGCCTGCTGCTGGACCATGGCATAGCGGGCCACATCGGCCGACAGGTTGCGGATGGCGTTATAGTTCTGCAGCCCCATGCCGACATAGAGAACGCCGAACACCATCACCAGGAATGCCGGTGCCAGCAATGCAAATTCCACCACCATGGCCCCGCGTGTATCGCGATGCAAGCTGTGGAGGAGGCGGCGAATATCCATCATCCCACCTGGATCGTGCGGGTGACATCGAAGGTCAGCCCGTTGCCTATGCCAAATTCGGCCCACAGAGGATGATAGGTGTCGCTGATCGTCAGGCGGATGAACTTGTTGACCACCACGCCGGCGTCACAGGTGGAGGCATCGGTGACGTAGGCGGCGGAATCAGCGCAGCGGTAGATTTCCACCACGCTTGCCTGATCAGACGTAAGACCGGCGGACGTCGCCACGACATCGCGGATGGCCATCCGTTCCACCGCCGTGCTGGGGGTAGCGGCGCGCACGATGGCGGCGGCTTCTGCGGCGGCGGTCTGCAATTCGGTCTGCCGCGCCACGATTGAACCGATCTCGAACCCGCCGATCGACAGTGTGACCAGCACTGGTGCGATGATGGCAGTCTCGATCGCCATCGAGCCGGCCTGGCCCCGCAGCACGGCCGTCAGCATGGAAAGGGAGCGGCCGATCATGCGACCAGCTTCACTTGGCCGATTGTGGTGGCGACGACCGTGTCCTCCGACGAACCGGGGGGGCAGAACGTCGACATGTCGGTCGTGCCCGACAGCGTGATGGTGTTGGCCGCAATCATCAGGCACTGGCTGGTTACCCGCGCGGTGCCGGAGAAGGTGACATTGCTGACCGGGAAATACATGGTGCCGTTGAGCACGGTGCTGGAATTGCCGTTGATGTCGTTCAGGCTGGTGCCTTCGGACGCACGATCCTCGAACACGAGCATGCCGGCAAGCTTGTTGGCATCTTCAGTCGAAACACCGCGGGCGATCAGGTCGGATGCCTGGATGGCCGTCAGGTTCATCGTCGAGCCGCCGCGAATCTTGATGTAAGCGCCGTTCTTCAGCACGAACATCACGTTGTTGCCGGTCACCTCGTACTGGGCGGTCAGGTCCAGCCCGCCGCCGTCGATGATGTAGACGCCGGTTGCGAAGGTGGTGTCGCACGAGACGAAGATGCTGTTATATGTGCCCGGCAGCACGCTGCCGCCCATCGAGCCGCCAGTGTTGACGATGTTGGAATAGGTGGTCGCAATCTGCGTGGTGCGCCGTTCCCAGATCTTGTCCGACCCACTGCCTGCAACCTGGACCCAGGCGATGGAACTCGTGGAAACGGTTCCGGCCGTGGTCGTGTTGCTGACCAGCTGGTCGTTCATCAGGCTGGTGGTCGTGGTGGCGGATTTCGGCGCGCCGTAGGAATAGGAGGTCGCTTTGGACGTGGTAGAGCCCCGGAAATAGGCATAGCTGACATTGGTGGTCGTGGCGACCGTGGCCACGGTCGTGCCCGCCGCGGTATTGCAGCTGTACGTCCGCTGCACCTGGCTTTCGGCCGGGTTCGGCGGGGTCAGGGTTTCAAACGGGTCGAACAGGCCTTCCATGTTCTCGATGATGATATCGTCGGTGTTGTCGGTGAACCACTCGTCGACCCCGCCGCGCGCCAGAATCCAGCCGGCATCCACGGTGGGATTGCCGTTGGCGATCACGGCGTTGGGACTGTCCGACAGCGCAGCCATGCCGCACCCGGCAGACAGGACGGCACTGCCGCCAATGGTGATGGCGCCGTCTTCGTCATCGTCCACCGCGATGAGGCACGAGGTGAACGTGTTGCCCTCGGTATAGGTTGCCTGGGCATAGGCGCTGATGGTCGCCTGGGTGCCGGTTACGAAGCTGGTGAAGGGCAGGGCCTTGCTGGCACTGGCGGTTACCACCACCGAATTGCTGACGCCGCCCGCCCAGTTGGCTAGGCTGACTTGCGGGGTGGTCGCGAAGTCCTCGGTCACCGAGAGATTGGCGGTGAATTCCTGTTGCGCGCGGGTGCTATAGGTCTGTTCGGTCTGCGCATTGGTGCGCGCCCAGGCTCCGGCTACCGCGGCCTGGTCGACGGCGAATTGCAGTTCGCGCTTCCACATGTACCACTGCGTCAGGTCCACGCCCAGACCAGCACCGCCGATCAGCACCGGCGCGCCCAATGCCACGATAAGCGTGGCATTGCCGCTGCGGCAACTGCGCATATCGGCGGCAAATCGCTTCAGTAAGTCGATCATAGCGGGATGTGCCCCCTTGGCGCCCAAATCTGCAGGGTCTATGCGATGGCTTTGGTTGCCGCATCGATACGAAATAGGGTTAATGAACTGCAAACCACGATATCCCGCCCGCGGCACGGGACGGGTGCGCTTGACCTTTGACGCCTGCACCGGAATGACTGCGCCGATGTCCGCACCACCGCCAATTCCTGTCCCGGCCGGGCTCCCGCTGCCCCAGCGCCTCGCCCTGACCTACGCTCCACGCCGCAGCCAGGGGGACATCTCGGCGCTGTGGCAGCTCGACGGGCGGCTGGCCGCAATCCTGCGCGGAAAAGGGGAAGCGCTGATCGCCCAGATAAAGCTGGCCTGGTGGCGTGATCGGCTGGCCGAGGATCCGCAAGCCTGGCCGTCAGGCGAACCGCTGCTGCAGTTGTTGCGGAACGGTAAAGTCCCGCCTCGGGCCTATCTGCCGTTGGTCGACGGCTGGGAGCGGCTGCTGGATGATGACCTGACGGCCGCAACGGTGCGTGAATTTGCCGCCGGCCGGGCCGCTGCGTGGCACGCCGTGGCCCAGGCGGCAGGGGCGGGCGGGGCTGTCGAGGCAGTGGACCAGGCGGTGCGTGAAATCAGTTATCTCGACCTGGCGCTGCATCTGGGTGACGAGGCCGAAGCCAGGGCAGCGCGACAACTGGCGCTGGCCTGCAAGTGGCATCGCCCGCAGCTGCCGCGCGCCTTGCGCCCGCTGGCCGTGTTGCACGCCTTGTCCGCCCGTGCGCTGCAATCAGGGACGCACGATCTGCTGGACAGTCCGCGCGCCGGACTTCTGGCCTTGCGGATCGGCCTTTTCGGGCGCTAACCTGTTGTCCATGAGGGACGAAATTCGATGAACCGCGTGGTCCTGGGGGCATTTTGCGCATTGCTGCTGGTGGGCATTGGCCTGTTCTGGTGGCAGGGCCGCGCGGCGGTGGAGCGCGGCGCGCCGCCGCCCGAACCTGCGGCCAGCACCCCGGGGCCGGACGTCATGCCCAGTGCCGACGCCGCCGACCTGCGTGGGCCCGCACCACCCGAAGCCAGCGAGTTATCGCGCGAGGAGCAGCGCTTCTTCCGCTATGATCGCGACCGCGACCGCAAGATCACCCGCAACGAGATGCTGTCCACCCGCACCGACGCCTTCCGCGATCTTGATACCGACGGCAACAACCTGCTGACTTTCGAGGAATGGGCCGTGGCCACCAGCGAACGCTTTGGCGGGATGGACGCGGATCGCAACGGGTGGCTCAACGCAGTGGAATTTGCCACCAGCCGACCGCAGCCGCGTGCCACGCCGCGCTGCGCGTGCTAAGCTAGGCGGGAACAGGCTCCATTTCAGCTAGCCAGATGCCGAAATCGGCCTTGCCGCGCGAGGTATAGGCTTCCTTGCGCGATTTCTTGTTCACTTGCGGCAACGGCGGAAACAGGCCGAAATTGACGTTCATCGGCTGATAGCTCTCGGCCTCGGCATCGCCGGTCACATGCGCCAGCAGTGCGCCCATGGCAGATGTGCGTGGCGGGCCGGTCCATTCACTCCCGGACAGCTCATGCGCCGCCATCAAGCCTGCCAACAAGCCCACGGCGCTGCTTTCCACATAGCCTTCGCACCCGGTGACTTGCCCGGCAAAACGGATATGCTCCGCACCCTTTAACCGCAGTTGCCGGTCAAGCAGCATGGGTGAGTTGATGAAGGTATTGCGGTGCATCCCGCCCAAACGAGCAAATTCGGCGTTCTCCAGACCCGGAATTGTCCGGAAGAGCTCCACCTGCGCGCCGTATTTCATCTTGGTCTGGAAGCCGACCATGTTCCACAAGGTGCCCAGCTTGTTATCCTGCCGCAGCTGCACCACGGCATAGGGCCAGCGGCCGTTGGGGTGTTCTTCCGTGGCCCAATGCGGATTGTCGAGGCCGACCGGCTTCATCGGGCCAAAGCGCAGCGTTTCCACCCCGCGCTCAGCCATTACCTCGATCGGCATGCAGCCTTCGAAATAGGGGGTGGTGGCCTCCCATTCCTTGAACTCGCCCTTTTCCGCCGCGATCAGACCGTCGACGAACGCATAGTACTGCTCGCGCGTCATCGGGCAATTGATGTAGTCCTTGCCGCCCTTGTCCCAGCGCGCGGCCATCCAGCAGATCGACATGTCGATGCTTTCGTGGTGCACGATGGGGGCGATGGCGTCGAAAAAGGCGAGGCGATCCTCGCCGGTGGCCTTGACGATCGACTGGGCGAGGGCAGGGGCGGTCAACGGGCCGGTGGCGACGATGGTCATTCCCGCTGCGGGCAGCTCATCCACCCGCTCGCGCACCACGGTCACGTTGGGGTGCTGGAACAGTGCCTTTTCCACCTCGGCGCTGAACACGTCGCGGTCTACCGCCATGGCGCTGCCTGCCGGAACGCGCGCCATTTCGCCCGCCCGCATGACCAGCGAATCAAGCCGCCGCATCTCGTGATGCAGCAGGCCCACGGCGTTCTTTTCGTCATCGTCGGAACGGAACGAGTTGGAGCAGACCAGTTCGGCCAGCGCCTCGGTATGGTGCGCGGCGGTCTTGTCCCCGCCTTCTGGAAGATTGGCCCCGCGCATCTCGGACAAGCGCACTTTCGCCCCGCGCTGCGCCAGTTGCCAGGCGGCTTCGCTGCCCGCGAGCCCGCCGCCGATGATGTGCACGTCAAAATCCATGTGCAGCGCTTGCGACGCCCACGCTTTGCGGTCAAGACTTCAACCCATGTCACGACGTGCCCTGGCCGAGAAACGCCCCCTGCTGCTGCTGTCCGTGGCGGCGGCGCTGGCGTTTTATTACCTGCGTTTCACGGGATTTCCGGAACTGTACCTGATGCTGGTGAAGGGCACGGCGGTGGGGGCGCTGGCGCTGTATGCCTTCCTGCGCCACGGCGGGCCGGATGTGAAGCTGCTGGGCTGGGCGTTGGTCGCCGCCGCGCTGGGCGATATGGGCATGGAATTCGATACCGAGGTTGGCGGGTTGCTGTTCCTGCTGTTCCACCTGTTTGCCGTCGCCCTGTTCCTGCGCCATCGCCGTCCGGCGTTGAGTGTCAGCCAGAGCTGGGTGGTGGGCGCAACTTTCTGCCTTACTCCGCTGATCGCCTGGTTGCTGCCCGCGGACCGCGCGGGGGCCTGGCAAGTTGGCCTGTACGGCGTGGCTCTGGGCGCGATGGCGGCCAGCGCCTGGGCCAGCAGCTTTCCGCGTTATCGTGTGGGGGCGGGCGCCATGCTGTTCGTGGCCAGCGACCTGCTGATCTTCGCGCGGATGGGCCCGCTGGAAGGGCATTTCCTGCCCGAATTCATGGTCTGGCCGCTGTATTATCTTGGCGTACTGCTGATCGCGACGGGCGTGATCGACACTGTGCGCAAGAAGCACCCGGAACTGCGGGTGGTGAAGTAGGGCATACCGTTCAGCTGAAGCAGCCGGGGCTGATCGCCTTCAACGCCTGGCGAACCACTTGTGAGGCCAGGACATCGTTTGCGGGCGGGTTGCGTTGCATTTCCGCAAACACGGCATCGATGATCTGCTGGTTGGTCATCTCGGCAGGCAGGCAATCCTGCGGGCGCCTGCCCGCTTCCATCTCGGCCACCCACATCCGTTCGAAGGTGGCGCGGATATAGCCGACGCAGAAACTGAAATTGCCGACCTGCGCCGGGTCGGTGCGATCGACCAGGCACCGCTGGGCAAGATCCGCGCCGGACATGAAGGTGTAGGCATTCGCCGGGGCAGGCAGCAGCGCCAGACTTGCCAGCGCTGCTATCGCCAGACCGGGCAGGCGAATCATTCGCCCGCCTCGCTGTCCTCTCCGGACGGGGCGTCGGCCGGAACTTCACCTTCGTCCGCGCGCGCTGCGATCTCGGCTGCAATTGCCTCCTCTGCCGCGTTCTCGGGCGCTTCCTCTTCGTCAAGCCGCACGGCGGAAACGACGTGCTCGCCTTCGCCCACGTTGAATAGGCGCACGCCAGCGCTGCCGCGACCGATCACGCGCAGCGAACCGAGCCCGATGCGGATCAGCTTGGCCTGGTCGGTCACCAGCATCAGCTGGTCAGACCGACTCGCAGGGAAGCTGGCGACAACCGGACCGTTGCGGCCGATATTGTCGATATTGGTGATACCCTGGCCACCGCGCCCAGTGCGGCGATATTCGTAGGCGCTGGACAGCTTGCCATAGCCATTGGCGCAGACTGTCAGGATGAACTGTTCACGTTCCGCCAGCTCGGCCATGCGCTCGGCGGAAAGGCTGGATTCGCCCTCCTTCTCCGGCTTCCAGGGTGCGAAGCGGACATATTGCTCACGCTCCTCGGCGTCGGTCCCCACCCGGTGGAGGATCGACAGGCTGATCACCTCGTCATCGCCCTTAAGAGTCATCGCCCGCACGCCCGTGCTCGTACGGCTCTGGAATTCGCGGATATCGTCTCCGGCAAAGCGGATTGCCTTGCCCTGGCGCGTGGCCAGCAGCACGTCGTCGCCTGCATCAAGCAGCGCCACGCCGATCAGCTTGTCGTTCGACCCTTCATCAAAGCGCATGGCAAACTTGCCGTTGCTGGGCACATTGGCGAACGAATCCATCGAGTTGCGCCGTGCGCCGCCCCGCGCCGTGGCAAACACCACGCTGAGCGCGCCCCAGGTCGTCTCGTCCTCGGGCAAAGGCAGCACGGTGGCGATGGTCTCGCCGCTGTCGAGTGCCGGCAGCAGGTTGACGATCGGCCGCCCGCGCGTGTTGGGGCCGCCTTCGGGCAGCTTCCACACCTTCAGGCGATAAACCTTGCCTGCGGTCGAGAAGAACAGCACCGGGTTGTGGGTGCTGGTGACGAACATGTTCGACACCGCATCCTCTTCCTTCGTGCTCATGCCGCTGCGGCCCTTGCCGCCGCGCGCCTGCGCCCGGAAGGTGGAGAGCGGGGTGCGCTTGATGTAGCCATCCAGCGTCACGGTCACGACCATGTCCTCGCGCTCGATCAGGTCCTCGTCCTCGATCCCGTCCCAGGCGGGCGCGATTTCGGACATGCGCGGGGTGGCGTAAAGGTCACGGATTTCAACCAGTTCGGTCCGCATCACCTCGTACAGACGGGCGCGGTCACCCAGGATGGCGAGGTATTCCTCGATCGCGATCGCCAGCTCTTTCAGCTCGTCGCCGATCTCGTCGCGGCCCATGGCCGTCAGGCGGTGCAGGCGCAGGTCAAGGATGGCTTTCACCTGCCGTTCGGACAAGCGATAGGTGCCGCCCGCCTCGGTGGCATTGGGCTCGATCGCCTCGACCAGCTGGATATACGTGGCGATGTCGCCAATCGGCCAATCCTTGGCCAGCAGCTTGCCGCGCGCAATCGCCGGGTTGGACGAGCTACGGATCATCGCCACCACTTCGTCCATGTTGGACACGGCCACGACCAGACCCAGCAAGATGTGCGCCCGCTCGCGCGCTTTGGCCAGTTCGAACTTGGTGCGGCGGCTGATCACCTGCTCGCGGAACTGGATGAAGGCCTGGATGAAATCGCGCAGCGTCAGCGTTTCAGGCCGGCCGCCACGAATGGCCAGCATGTTGGCCGGGAAGCTGGATTGGGCGGGGGTGTAACGCCAGATCTGGTTGAGCACGACCTCGGGTGAGGCATCGCGCTTCAGGTCCACCACCACGCGCACGCCTTCGCGGCTCGATTCGTCGCGGATGTCGGAAATGCCTTCGATCCGCTTGTCCTTCGCGGCTTCGGCGATCTTCTCCACCAGGCCAGACTTGCCGACCTGATAGGGAATGGCGGTGAGCACGATTGACTGGCGGTCATTACGGCCGGTCTCGATCTCGTGCCGTGCGCGCATCAGGATGGAACCGCGCCCGGTGGTGTAGGCCATCCGTGCGCCGTGCTGGCCCAGGATCAGCGGGCTGGTGGGAAAGTCCGGCCCGGGCACAAACTCCATCAGCTCTTCCGAGGTGATCGCGGGATTTTCCATGTAGGCCAGGCAGGCGTTGATGACCTCGCCCAGGTTATGCGGCGGAATGTTGGTGGCCATGCCCACGGCAATGCCGCCGGTGCCATTGACCAGCACGTTGGGGAACCGCGCGGGGAGCACCGAAGGCTCCTTGCGACTGGCATCGTAGTTGTCGACGAAATCGACCGTATCCTTGTCGAGATCGTCCAGCAGCGCGTTGGCCACGCGGGCCAGGCGGCTTTCGGTATAGCGCATGGCCGCCGGCGGATCCGGGTCCATGCTGCCGAAGTTGCCCTGGCCGTCAATCAGCGGCACGCGCAGCGACCACGGCTGCACCATGCGCGCCATGGCATCATAGATCGCGCTGTCGCCGTGCGGATGGTACTTGCCCATCACGTCGCCGACGATGTTGGCGCTCTTGCGGTAAGGGCGCCCGGCCACATAGCCGCCTTCCTGCGCGGCATAGAGGATGCGGCGGTGGACCGGCTTCAGACCGTCGCGCACATCGGGCAGCGCGCGGCTGACGATCACGCTCATCGCGTAATCGAGGTAGCTGGTCTTCATTTCATCGACGATGTCGATGCGCTCATATTCGCCGGGCACGGCTGAGCCGTTGCCGGTGGGTATAATATCGTCGTTGTTGTCGCTCACCTGCGGGTGTCGCCTGTTGTTGTTGTCGTTTAATGGGGACGTCGGGAACCCTAGGGGATGGGGGGTGGATAGGCCAGCGAAACGGCCCCTGCCGGGCTGCTGTGGCGGTCTTTATCCACACTTCCTGCCAGACCCCCTGCCAGGGTTTCTGAACGGGAGGCGGTTATCGACGTTAAAACACCATTCAGCGCGCGACCCCTAACTGCCAATTGCATTCGCAGGCGTTCCCATGCATGGGCGCGACCGAGAGGGGCAGGTGGCTTACGGAGCAAATCCGGCGGCCGGAATTCACCGTTCAGGAGAAGTGACTGATGGTTTCCAATTTCGTTTCCGCCAAGTTCGGTACAAAGGGTCGCGGCAAGATGGCGCGCCTGTTTTCGGGCGTGGCATTGTCGGTAGCGCTGGCTACCGGCTCGCTGGCCGCATCCGCGCTGGTTGCTCCTGCTGCCCAGGCCCAGGAATATACCGAGGCCTTCGTGAACGCCTACAATCCCGTGCAGGCCATCACGCAGAGCGGAGTGACCGATTTTTCGGCTGCCCGGCCGCTGGTTCCCGCACTGGTCGCTTCGCTGACCAATGCTGACGAGCGCAGTGCTGCTGGCAATCTGCTGCTGGTGGTGGGTCAGAACCTGCGCGATGCCGCCTTGCAGCGCCAGGGCATTGAATTGATGCTGGCCAGCGGCAAGGTGTCGCCTGAATCCCAGCCGCAGTACTATTACTATATCGGCAATTTCGGGCTGCAATTGCGCGAATATGCTGCCGCCCGCACTGCGCTGCGTCAGGCCGTTGCGCTGGGCTATACCCCGGCCGCTGGCACTAACGATCCGGCGCTCGATCCGCGCACGCAGATCTTGCAGAGCCTGTTCCTGGAAGAAAACTTCCCTGAACTGATCTCGTCCGCCAATGAATTCGTCACCGCCGCCGGGGCCACTGCCCAGGTTCCGGAACTGTGGCTGAGCTATGGCCTGCAGGGCGCGATCGAGACCGAGAATGCCGAGGCCGCCTTGCGCTTCTCGCAGCCGCTGGTGCGGTATTACCCCACCGCGCGCAATATCCGCAATGCGGTGCGTGTGGTCACCAGCCTGGGCGGCGTCGATAACGGTCCGGTCCTGGCCGATGCGCAGCGCCTGCTGTTCGCTGCCGATGCCCTGGGCGACCGGCGCGATTTCGTGTCCTATATCGCCAGCATCGATTCCCGCCTGATGGCAAATGAGACGCTGCGCGTGCTTGAACGCGGCCGTTCGTCGGGCCTGCTGCCGCAGACTGACGATTACTACGCTGCCGAATTTGCCGTGGCGAATGAGCGTGCGCCTGCAGAACGGCGCGATGGCCCCGGCATGCTGGCCGATGCCCGTTCGTCGGCGTCGGGTCTGGAAGCTTATGAAGCGGGTGAGCTGTACATGTCGCTGGGTGAATATGCCCAGGCCGAGACGCTCTATGCCATGGCGCTGGAAAAGGGCTCGACCGATCGCAACCGCGATCTGACGCGTCTGGGGATTTCCCAGTTCCACCAGGGCAAGACTGCCGAGGCACAGGCCACTTTCGCGCAAGTGCAGGGTGATCGCGCTGCGGTTGCCGCCTTGTGGAGCGCGTTCATCGCGTCGCGCGGCTAAGGTTCAGGCCTTTACGCAATGAAGGGGCGCGGGACGGGATAGCCCGTTCCGCGCCCTTTTGTTTGCCGATCAGACGTTGAACTTGAAGTGCAGCACGTCACCGTCCTGCACTACGTATTCCTTGCCTTCTTGCCGCAACTTGCCGGCTTCCTTGGCGCCGTTCTCGCCGTTGAGGGCGATGTAATCGTCAAACGCGATGGTCTCGGCGCGGATAAAGCCGCGCTCAAAATCGGTGTGGATCTCGCCGGCGGCCTGCGGGGCCTTGGCGCCGGTGTGCACGGTCCAGGCGCGCGCTTCCTTGGGACCGACAGTGAAGAAGGTGATCAGGTGCAGCAGGTCATAGCCCGAGCGGATCACGCGGGCGAGGCCGGTTTCGTGCAGGCCCATCTCTTCCAGGAACACCAGCCGTTCTTCCGGGTCCATGCCGACCAATTCGCTTTCGATCGCGGCGGAAACGATCACGGCATTGGCGCCTTCAGCCTTGGCTTTCTCGAATACGCGGGCGGAGAAGGCATTGCCCTCGGCAGCGCTTTCTTCCTCGACGTTGCAGACATAGAGCACCGGCTTGGCTGTGAGCAGCTGCGCCTGGTTGAACACGCGGCGCTCTTCCTCGTCGGCGGGCACGGCCAGGCGTGCCGGCTTGCCTTCGCGCAACAGTTCCAGTGCGGGTTGCAACACGGCGGCGATCAGTTTCGCTTCCTTGTCGCCTTGCGCGGCCTTCTTCTGCGCGGCGGGAACGCGCTTTTCCAGGCTGTCGAGATCTGACAGCATCAATTCGGTTTCCACCGTCTCGGCGTCGGAGATCGGATCGACCTTGTTGTCGACGTGCTGGATGTCATCGTTCTCGAAGCAGCGCAGCACGTGGACGATGGCATCCACTTCACGGATATTGCCCAGGAACTGGTTGCCCAGACCTTCGCCCTTGCTGGCGCCGCGCACCAGCCCGGCGATATCGACAAAGCCCAGCTGCGTGGGGATGATCTTCTGGCTGCCGGCAATCGCGGCCAACTGGTCCAGCCGGGGATCGGGCACGCCCACGTTGCCCACGTTCGGCTCGATTGTGCAGAACGGGTAATTGGCCGCTTGCGCCGCCTGTGTTTCGGTAAGGGCGTTGAACAGGGTCGATTTGCCGACATTGGGCAGACCCACGATTCCGCAGCGGAATCCCATTTTTGCGTGTCCCGTAAGGTGGAGAATAGAGCGCGCGCCTTAGGTCACCCGCCGTATGGCAGCAAGCCCCAAACGGGTGCGGGCGGGCACCCCAAAGGATGCCCGCCCGCTGAAGAAAACCCAGGAGAGGTTTTCGAAAGTCTTGCTTAGCGCGCGTTGCGGCGGCGACTGCGGCCCAGCGCGATGCCGGCCAGACCCAGGCCGAACATGCCGAGCATCCCGGGTTCGGGCACCTTGGTGCCGCTGGATGTGCTGGTGGTGGTGCCGCCCGTGGTGGTCGAACCGCCGGAGGTGCTGCTGCTGGTCGAACTGGAAGTCGAGCTCGAGGTGCTCGAACCCGTGCTGGAGCTGCCGGTGTAATGGCCGCAGCCCGGGCTGTGCGTGTGACTGCCGCCCGACGAACTGCCCCACCACGAGAACGTGGCCGAAGCAGGAGTGGCGGCGAAAGCGGCGGTACCCAGCGCCAGAGCGATCAGCGACTTCTTGATCATGTGAATTTCCCCCAAGGAAACGAATGGTGAAGGTTAGCAACGTTATGGCGAACGGGTCGCAAAACGCGTGCCAATCGCGGATTCCTGCGGGTTAGCTTGGTTAACAGCACTGGAGGGTAGGTGTTATTGTCAAGTTTCCCGACGCCAGCTTGGCAGTCCGGATCAATCCTGCAAACGCAAGGCTACATCGCTCATAAAGCGCGCATCATTGCCTTGCGCCAGCCAGGCCGCCTCCGCGGACAAGGCTGCCAGCATGTCGGTCAGTGGATCGATTTCCGACTTGGCGAAGTTGCCCAACACATAGCCGTGGACGCGGTCCTTGTGGCCGGGATGGCCGATGCCAAGGCGTACCCGGCGGAAGTCCGGGCCTAGGTGCTGGTCAATCGAACGAAGGCCGTTGTGCCCCGCCGTACCGCCGCCGCGCTTCACTTTCACCTTGAACGGGGCAAGGTCCAGCTCGTCATGGAACACGGTCAGCGCATCCACATCCAGCTTGTAGAACCGCAGCGCCTCGCCCACCGCGCGGCCGCTTTCGTTCATGAAGGTGGCGGGCTTGAGGAACAGGATCTTCTCGCCCCCGATGCGGCCTTCCTGCAACCAGCCCTGGAACTTCTTCTGCACCGGGCCGAAATTGTGCAGGTCGGCGATTACGTCGGCCGCCATGAAGCCCACGTTGTGGCGATGCATCGCATATTGCGGACCGGGATTGCCGAGGCCGACCCACAATTGCATCACCCAAACCTCCCGTAAAAGCGAAAGGGGCCGGCATCGCTGCCAGCCCCCTCCTGTGTCGCAAGGACAACCGAAAGGATCAACCCTCGGCAGTTTCCCCGGCCGCTTCAGCGTCCGAACGCTTGAGCGCCGACGGTGCAACCACGGTGGCGATGGTGAAATCGCGATCGGTGATGCCGCTGGCGCTGCCTTCGGGCAGCTTGACGTGGCTGATGTGGATCGAATCGCCGACTTCAAGGCCGGTAACGTCGATCTGGATCTCGGTTGGGATATGCTCGGCATCGCACACCAGGTCCAGTTCGTGCCGGACCACGTTGAGCACCGCGCCGCGCTTCAGGCCGGGGCTGTCTTCTTCGTTGATGAAGACAACCGGCACTGCAACGTGGAACTTCGCGTTCTTGCCCAGGCGGAAGAAATCAACGTGCAGCGGACGGTCGGTGACCGGGTGCAGCGCCACATCCTTGGGCAGGGTGGTCAGCGTCTTGCCGCCGATTTCCAGCTTGATGATGGAATTCATGAAGTGACCCGTGCCGAGCAGCTGGCGGAGCAGCTTTTCCTCGACGTGGATAGGGGTCGGTTCTTCGTTGCCGCCATAGATTACAGCGGGGATACGGCCATTGCGGCGCAGTTCACGGGAGGCTCCCTTGCCAGCCCGTTCGCGCAGCTCGGCCGGCAGGTTCAGAGCGTCGCTCATGGTATTGCCTTTCGATTGGGATACACGCTTCGCCCGCCACGCCTCCAGGGATGACCATGCCGGGGAAGCGCGGGCCATTAGCAGGCTGCCGCTCAAAAGCAACTATTGTATGCGCGTGACCGTATAGCCGCGTGCGGCCAGCAAGGCAGGAAGGCCGGTATCGCCCAGCATGTGCACCGCGCCGACTGCCACAAATGGTTTGCGCTCGCCATCAAGCAGAGCCGCAATAGGTGCGATCCACGCGGCGTTGCGATCATCCAGCAGGGCGGCCCGCAATTCGGCATCGCCCATCATCCCGGCAAAGGCGCGGCGTTCCAGGCTGGTGACATCGCCGATAAGCCAGGCGGTGAGGCTGCCTGCGGGATCGGCCGCTGCAACTTCGTCCGCCACGGCCAGCAACAGATCGGCCTGTTCGGCTTCGGGCAGGCGGTCGAACACGTCGTATTGCGCGGTGAAGCCTTCCAGGCCCTGCACGGCCATGCCGCGGCTCAGCAGCGCACGGTCCACGCCCAGTGCGGGATCGCCCAGCCGCTCGCCGCCGGCCAGCAGCAAGGCGGCGGCCCAGGTCTCGATTTCGGCAAAGTCGCCTTCGCTGCGATCAGAAGCGGCGATCAGCGCGGCCACCTCCTGGCGTTGGTCGGGGGCAAACCGCAGGGTCAACGGAGGCAGGCTGGGGCTATGGGCACGGTGCGCGAAGGCGGCCTGCGCGGCGTCGCTATCACCGAGGTCGGCCACTTCCACCACCAGTACCCCGGCATTGCCCAGCGCCTGATCGACCAGCGGCGTCTCCCATGCGGCACCCTCGGGAAGCGCATGGACGGTACCGAATAGCCAGCCTTCCGCGCCGTCCGGCCCGGTCACGTGCCACAAGGCGGGGGAGGGTGCGGGCCAGTCCTGCGTCGGTCCGTCAGCCGAGCAAGCCGCCAGCGCCAGCGCCGCGAGCAAACCGGCAAAAAGCCGCAAGATCATTTCCAGATGCGGGAGACGGCCAGCCCGCGCGCAGCCAACTGGTCCTGCACACTGCCCGGACCTGCCAGATGGCCTGCGCCAACCGCCACGAACACCGTGCCGGGTTCAGCCAGCCGGCGATGGATCCAGCCCGCCCAGTTCATGTTGCGGTTGATCAGCAGACGCGTGGTCAGATACTCGTCATCCAGATCGTCGTTCAGCGTCTGGCCCAACTGGGTCACTTCGCCCGCGCGCCATTGGCTGATCATTGTGTTGACCGTGGGCAGCACCTCGGCAACCCCTTCGGCAGCGGCATCGAGATAGGCGAGCTGGTGGACCTGCTCCATCCCGTCGAACATCTGCACCTGCTGGTCGATGGTCTCCAGCGCCACGTGGCGCTTGCCGGCGGCCCGTTCGGTCAACTGGGCCTCCACGCCGCTGTCGGGATCGAACCCGGCGCTTCGTAGCGGCCCCAGCGACATGACGATGGCGGCATACCATGGCTCGTATGCGTCAAGCGCGTTGGGCGGCAGGCCGATGCGGGTGAGCGCGGCTTCGAACTGCACGCGGTTCTCCGGCGTCATCAGTTCGCGCAGGTTGCCGCCAGCCTCCAGCGGTGCAGCCTGCAAGATGGCGGCGCTGACCCCATCGACATCGGTGGTGTCGATTTCGGTCACGATCTCGTCAGCTGTGGCGAAAGTGCGGGCCAGCCGCGCATCGTACCAGTCCAGCCCCTCGGGCAGCACGTGGACCGTGCCGAACAGGTAGATCGTGGTGTCCTCGTCGCGCAGTTCCCACAGGGCGGGGCCGGGAATGGCATCGGCGGGGCGGACATCTGCGGCGGCAGCTTCGGCCTCGGCAGGAGTGGCGCAGGCACCCAGCGCCAGCGGCAGGCAGGCGAGCGACAGTGCGGCCAGCGCCCTGCGCAGTTGTGGGCCCAGCCTTGCCATTGCGCGTGTTTCCCCGGTCATATCGCCGTGTTCAATAAGCACGCGCGCGGTCAAGTCCAGCCCCGCGGGTTTCGCCATGCTCAATCGCCGCGCCATTGACGGTCAAACCGCCTTCCGCCAATGACCCTGCGGTTATGACCAGACAGCCGCAGACCAGCTTCCAGGACATGATCCTCGCGCTCCACGATTTCTGGAGCGCGCAGGGCTGCCTGATCCTGCAACCCTATGACATGCGCATGGGCGCAGGCACCTTCCACACCGCCACCACCCTGCGCGCGCTGGGGCCGGAGCCGTGGAATGCCGCTTTCGTGCAGCCATGCCGTCGCCCGACCGATGGCCGCTATGGTGAAAACCCCAACCGCCTGCAGCATTACTACCAGTACCAGGTGATCCTGAAGCCCAGCCCGCCAGACATTCAGGAGCTTTATCTCAACAGCCTTGAAGTGATCGGCGTCGATCCCCTGAAGCACGATATCCGCTTTGTGGAAGATGACTGGGAAAGCCCCACGCTGGGTGCCTGGGGCCTTGGCTGGGAAGTGTGGTGCGACGGGATGGAAGTGACCCAGTTCACCTATTTCCAGCAGATGGGCGGGTTCGATTGCAAGCCGGTGGCGGGCGAGCTGACTTACGGGCTGGAGCGTCTGGCGATGTACATCCAGGGCGTGGACAACGTGTACGACCTCGATTTCAACGGTCGCGGCGTTTCCTATGGCGACGTGTTCCTGGAAAACGAACGGCAGATGTCGAAGTGGAACTTCGAGGTGGCCGATACCGATGCGCTATTCAAACTGTTCGAAATGGCCGAGGCGGAATGCCAGCGTTCGCTGGAGGCAGGCGTGCCGATCGCCGCTTACGAGCAGGCGGTGGAAGCCAGCCACGTGTTCAACCTGCTGCAGGCACGCGGCGTGATTTCGGTGCAGGAACGCGCCAGCTACATGGCCCGCGTGCGTGATCTGGCGCGCGGCAGCTGCGAGGCGCACATGGCCAAGGAAGCCGCTGGCTGGGCCGCGAAGTATCCGGAGTGGAGCGCATGAGCGACTTCCTGCTCGAACTCCGCTGCGAGGAAATTCCCGCCCGGATGCAGGCCGGCGCGCGCGCCGAACTGGAGAAGCTGTTCCGCGCGCAGATGAGCGCTGCGGGCGTTTCGCTGGGCGCAGTCACCGTGTGGTCCACCCCGCGCCGCCTGGCGCTGATCGCGCAAGGTATGCCGGAAACGACCGAGGCGGTGCGTGAGGAAAGCAAAGGCCCGCGCACGTCCGCTCCCGATCAGGCGCTGGAAGGCTTCCTGCGCAAGACCGGCCTGACCAGGGACCAGCTGGAAGACCGCGACGGCGTGTGGTTCGCCGTGCTCGACAAGCCGGGCCGCGCCGTGGCCGATGTGCTGGCCGAGGCGATCCCGGCGATCATCCGCAGCTTCAGCTGGCCCAAGTCGATGCGCTGGGGCGCTGCGTCGTTGTCTACTGAGAGCCTGCGCTGGGTGCGCCCGCTGTCCGGCATCGTCGCCATTCTGGGCGAAGAGCTGGTGCCATGCGAGGTTGATGGCATCGCCAGCGGCTATGCCACGCTTGGCCACCGTTTCCATGCGCCGGGTCCGATCACCATCGGCGGCGCGCATGATTATCAGGAGAAGCTGCGCGCGTGCCACGTGATCGTCGATCATGCCGAACGGCAGGACACGATCCGCGCTTCTGCCGCACAGGTTGCTGCCGAGGCTGGGCTGACGCTGGTTGCCGACGAAGGGCTGGTGGTGGAAAACGCCGGTCTTACCGAATGGCCGGTGCCGCTGCTGGGCCGGTTTGACGAGGCTTTCCTGGCCGTGCCGCCCGAAGTGATCCAGCTGACCGCGCGGGTGAACCAGAAGTATTTCGTGTGCACCGGGGCGGATGGCAAACTGGCCAACGCCTTCGTCTGCACCGCCAACATCACGGCCGACGATCCCGCGGTGGTGGTGGACGGCAACCGCAAGGTCCTCGCCGCGCGCCTGTCCGATGCGCGGTTCTTCTGGGAGCAGGACCAGAAGGTTTCGCTGGAAGAGCATGCCAAGAAGCTGGCGCGGATTACGTTCCATGAGAAGCTAGGGACGGTGGCCGACAAGGTGGAACGGGTGACCAAGCTGGCCCGCTGGCTGGCCGAGGAAGGCATTGTCCCTGGCGCCGATCCTGAGCTGACCGAACAAGCCGCGCGGTTGTGCAAGGCCGATCTCGTCACCGAAATGGTCGGCGAGTTTCCCGAACTGCAAGGCCTGATGGGCGGCTACTACGCCCGCGCTGCCGGGCTGGACGATGCCGTGGCCGATGCGATCCGCGATCACTACAAGCCGGTCGGGCAGGGCGACGACGTGCCAACCGCGCCGGTGACGGTGGCGGTGAGTTTGGCTGATAAGCTGGATACGTTGGTCGGGTTTTTCGGACTAGGCATAAAGCCGACCGGGTCAAAAGACCCGTTTGCTCTAAGGCGAGCCGCAATTGCAGTGCTATCTATCTGGCGCAAAAATCTACTTCGCACGGACATCAATACACTTATCAATCGTAGCGATGCACTCTTCATGGAACAGTTCACCAGCGGTGGAAAGTCAGAATCTTATCCTTTTAATGCCTCAAATAATGAAATGGGGATATTTCTCTTAGATCGGTTATTTGTTTTACTGAAGAGTGAGGGTATTGCTTCAGGTGTAATCGAATCGGTGACTGCTGTCGCTCTGGATGCAAATTTCGTCACAATGATGTTGCGAATCTCAGCACTCGATAATTTCCTACAATCGGATGAGGGCACCAACCTGCTCGCCGGCTACAAGCGCGCTGCCAATATCCTCAAGAAGGAAGACTGGCGCGGCATCGAGGGTGAGATAGCCCATACCGGTGAGGAAGACCCGCTGGCCGGGGTGGACGATCCGCTGCTCAAGTCCGTGGTCGCTGCGCGCATGGCGGAGCGGGAGGAGAGCCTCCATTCGTACACCCCCGAACCTGCCGAGGCCGCGCTGATTGCCGCGCTCGCCGCTGCCGAACCCCAAGCCACCGCCGCCATCGCCGCCGAGGACTTCGCCGGGGCCATGTCCGCGCTCGCCACCCTGCGCGCGCCGATCGATGCCTTCTTCGAAAGCGTCACGGTGAACGATCCTGACCCGGCGAAGCGCGCTGCTCGTCTCGACCTGCTTGCGCGCTTCCGTGCTGCAGTGCACAATGTGGCTGACTTCTCGCGGATCGAGGGCTGATGCGTTGTTTCAATCGTGATGGTCGCACTTGCCACTGTCACGGCTGAAACATTCGACAAACCGCCAGCGACCCGTCAGGAGACACACAGTGGTGCGGTGCAGCAATCCGCGCGGCGCCACCTGACGCGAGCAACGGGGAGCGCTCATGAAGTCGGTTTACACATTCGGCGGTGGCGCCAGCAACGATGATGCCCGCACGCGCGACAAGACGGTTGTCGGCGGCAAGGGCGCCAACCTGGCCGAAATGGCGGGCATCGGCCTGCCGGTGCCGCCCGGCTTCACCATCACCACAGAGGAATGCGTCTCCTACCTTCAGCAGGGCGCGGACTTCTCCGCCGAATTGCGCGCCGAAGTCGCGCAGGCCCTGACCCATATCGAGCGTGCCGTGGGCAAGAGCTTCGGCGATGCGGCCGATCCATTGCTTGTTTCGGTCCGCTCGGGCGCGCGGGTGTCCATGCCGGGCATGATGGATACCGTGCTCAACCTTGGCCTCAACGATGCCACGGTGCAGGGCCTGGCCGCCGTATCGGGCGACGAGCGGTTCGCGTGGGATAGCTACCGCCGCTTCATCCAGATGTACTCCGACGTGGTGCTGGGCCTCGATCACGGCCTGTTCGAGGACGCGCTGGAAATCGCCAAGGAAGATCGCGGCTACCTGTCGGATACCGAGATGATGGCTGATGACTGGCAGGAGCTGGTGGCCGAATACAAGCGCCTGGCCGCAGCCGAACTGGGCCACCCGTTTCCGCAGGACGTGACCGAACAATTGTGGGGTGCCATCCGCGCCGTGTTCGACAGTTGGGATAGCGACCGTGCCAAGGTCTACCGCCGCCTCAACGACATTCCGGGTGACTGGGGAACCGCAGTCAACGTGCAGGCGATGGTCTTCGGCAACATGGGCGACACCAGCGCCACTGGAGTCGCCTTCACCCGCGATCCCGCCACGGGCGAGCGGGCCTATTACGGCGAATGGCTGGTCAACGCGCAGGGCGAGGACGTGGTCGCGGGCATCCGCACCCCGCAATATCTGACCAGAACCGCCCGCGAGGCCGCCGGAGCATCAGCCCCCAGCATGGAAGAAGCCATGCCCGATGCCTACGCCGAACTGGCCGCCGTGTTCGACCTCCTTGAACGCCATTACCGCGACATGCAGGACATCGAATTCACTGTGGAGCGCGGCAAGCTGTGGATGCTGCAAACCCGCAGCGGCAAGCGCACCGCCAAGGCCGCGTTGCGCATGGCGGTGGACATGGTGGGCGAGGGGCTGATTGACGAGGTGGCCGCGATCATGCGCGTTGATCCGATGGCGCTGGACCAGTTGCTTCACCCGATGCTGGATCCCGATGCCCCGCGCGATGTGCTGGCCACTGCCTTGCCCGCCAGTCCGGGCGCGGCCAGCGGCAAGATCGCGCTGGACAGCGACCTGGCCGAAAAGTGGGCCAACGATGGCGACCGGGTGATCCTGGTCCGCGTGGAAACTTCGCCTGAGGACATTCACGGCATGCACGCCGCGCAAGGCATCCTGACCGCACGCGGCGGGATGACCAGCCACGCCGCCGTGGTGGCGCGCGGCATGGGCCGCCCGTGCGTTTCGGGCGCTTCCGCCGTGTCGATCGACATGACGGCGCGCACGCTGCGCATCGGCAACCGCGAACTGAAGGAAGGCGACCTGATCACATTGGACGGTTCGACCGGTCAAGTGATGGCGGGCCTGGTAGCCATGATCGAGCCCGAACTGGCGGGCGATTTCGGCACGCTGATGGTGTGGGCCGACAAGCACCGGCGCATGAAAGTGCGCACCAATGCCGAAACGCCCGAGGATTGCC
>JAZKFK010000314.1:0-3817 GCA_040386475.1 Pseudomonadota bacterium
TTGAGGAAGTTCTCCAGCCACAGCGTGGCTTCCAGGTCCAAGTGGTTCGACGGTTCGTCCAGCAGCAGCACGTCTGGTTGCGAAAACAGCAGCGCGCCCAGTGCCACGCGCATTTTCCAGCCGCCGGAAAAGCTGTCGAGCGGGCGGCGCTGCATTTCTTCGTCGAAGCCCAGCCCGCTGAGGATCTTGGCCGCGCGCGCCGGAGCGCTGTAGGCATCGATGGCCAGCAGCCGCTCGTGCACGTCGCCCAGCCGGTGCGGATCGGTACAGGTCTCCGCTTCTTCAAGCAGGCTGGCGCGTTCCACGTCAGCCGCCAGCACCACCTCTTCGGGCGTGACCGTGCCGCTGGGGGCTTCCTGCGCGATATAGCCAAGGCGCATGCGCGATGGCTTGGAAATCTGGCCTTCGTCGGCCTCGATGCTGCCGATCACGGCTTTCATAAGCGTGGACTTGCCAGCGCCATTGCGGCCGATCAGCCCCACCCGTCCGCCTTGCGGAATGGTTGCGCTGGCGCGTTCAAGAATGGCCCGGCCGCCAAGCCGGATAGTGATATTGTCGATCGTGAGCATGGCGGCCCCATAGCAGCACATTGGCAAAGGCCCAAATGCCCTATTGCATTGCAGCAAATTCGCTTCAGGCGCGGATCAGGTCGGCGGCCTTTTCCGCGATCATCACCGTGGGGGCATGGGTATTGCCACGGATCAGTGCGGGCATGATCGAGGCATCGGCCACCCGCAATCCGTCCACGCCGTGCACCCGCAGCGCGTTGTCCACTACCTTGCCCATGGCGCAAGTGCCGGCCGGATGCCCGGCGCTGATCAGGCTGGCGCGCAACCAGGCATCGATTGCCGCATCATCCTGTGCGTCTGGTCCCGGCGCAATCTCGCCAGCGGCCACCGCCTTGGCGCTGTCAGTATCGAGGAAGCGGCGAATGAAGCGGAAGCCCCGCCGCAGCCGATCACGATCACCTTCCGCCGCCATGAAGTTGAACTGCACTTGCGCCAGGGTGCGCGGATCAGCGCTGGCCAGCGTCACCTCGCCCCGGCTTTCGGGGTTGAGCAGGATTGCCCCGCAGCTGAGCATATCGGTGGGCCGCTTGCGCCACAGCGGGAACCACGGCTGGGCATCGTAGCCGCTGTGGACGATCTGGAACTGCAGGTCGGGCCGGTCCTGCTGTTCGCTTGAACGGACGAAGCCCTGGATCGACATCGGACTCTGGCTCAACTGGCCCCTGCCGCTCAGCTCCCACTTCAGGACGTTGAGGAGCAGGCGGTCAAGCCGGATCTGGCGATTGAAATCTATCGCTACGCCCGCCTTCCAGATGGCCATGGCGATGGGATGGTCCTGCAGATGCTGGCCCACATCAGGCAATTCTGCCACCACGCCGATGCCATGCTGGTGCAGGTGCGCACCGGGGCCGATGCCGCTGAGCATCAGCAGTTGCGGACTGCCGAATGCGCCCGCGCACAGGATCACCTCGCGCTTGGCCGAAAGCTGCAGCACCTCGCCCCCGCGCTCCAGTTCCACGCCGGTGGCGCGCTGGCCGTCAAGCGTCACCCGCCGCACCTGGCAGCCCGACAAAACCGACAGGTTGCGCCGCCCGATCACCGGATCGATGAAGGCGCGCACAGTGCTGGCGCGGCGACCCTGGCGGATGGTGCAATCGGGCATGCCGAAGCCTTCCGGGCTGGCCACATTGAAATCCGGGCATGCGTCCAGCCCCAGTTCGCGCGCGGCGCCCAGGAAGGCGGGGAACAGCGCCGGATCGGGCTGCATGGGGCTGATGGCCATTTCGCCGTCGATGCCGTGGACCTCGCTCGCCCCGCGCCAACTGGCCTCGCTGCGGCGGAACAGTGGCAGGACATCGGCATAGCCCCAGCCGGCATGGCCCATGGCGGTCCAGGCGTCATAGTCCGCCGCCGCGCCGCGGATATACATGGTGCCGTTGACCGACGAGCAGCCACCCATCAGCCGCCCGCGCGGGATCGGCTGGCGGCGTCCGTCAAGGTGCGGATCCGGCTGGGTCATGAAGCCCCAGTCAAAGCGCGGATCGGACGAGGCCTGCATCCACGTCAGCGGGCTTTCCACCAGCAGGTGACGCGTATCGCTGCCCGCCTCGACCAGCGCCACGCGGCATTTCTCATCCGCGCTGAGCCGGTTGGCCAGCACGCAACCCGCGCTGCCCGCGCCCACCACGATGTAGTCGAACTGTTCCACGTTCCTGCCGCTCCCTTGCCGCTGCCAATCGACCTAGCCCACAGTGGGCCGACAGCGGAAGGCCTTCATTGTGGCCGATGTGCCACTTTCACCGCCGTATCGAAACCGCAACAAATCTGTCCGCAAGTTGCAATGAAGCATGGCCAGGGGCTGCCCAACGTCAAACCAGACAGGGATCGACCCCAATGCTCCGTACCCGCTTTTTCCTCACCGCTGCCGTTTCCGGCCTGGCCGCCGTGCTGGCTGCTCCCGCCACCGCGCAGGACCAGAACGCCACCTCCGCCAGCGAAGGCGAGGACATCCAGTCGGCCAGCACCATCGTGGTGCTGGGCGGCATCGGCTATCGCAACCGCAGCGAGGATGCCGTGCCCGAGCTGGTCTATGACGAGCAGTTCTTCCAGCGGTTCGAACCGCTGACCGCCGGTGATGCGCTGCGCCGCGTGCCTTCGGTCACCTTCCTGTCCGACGTGATCGAGAGTGACGGCGCCCGCCTGCGCGGCCTCGATCCGGGCTATACCCAGATCCTGATCAACGGCGACCGCGTGCCCGGCTCCAACGCCGACCGTTCGTTTTTCCTTGATCGCGTGCCCGCCGAACTGATCGAGCGGGTGGAGATCGTCCGCTCCTCCACCGCGCGCCGCACGGGTGATGCCGTGGCCGGTACGATCAATATTGAACTGCGCGATGGCCTGTCGCTCGACGGCGGCTACCTGCGCGCCGGGGCCTTGCGGTTCGACGATGGCGAGATGAAGCCCAGCGTGGGCGTCTACTTCGGCGGCGAGATGGGTCCGGGCCGCCTGCTGGCCGGGTTCAACGTGCAGGGCCGGTACAACCCCAAGCTGAAGACCAGCCTGCGGTTCGACGATTCGCCCGAGAACAACGATGACTTCGCCACCGACGATTTCGCCAACCGCGAGGACCAGACCGACACCCGCGACGGGATCGACTATGCTGGCAACGTCTCGTGGGTGTTCGAGAACGACGCCACCCGCTTTGAACTGGCGGCCAACTTCGTACGCACCGATCGTACCGAGAACGAGCGGTCGTATGAATACAACAGCCTAACTGCCATCACCGGCCCGGTCCGCACCACGCCTGCGGGGAACCTGCTGACCGATAACGAGAACGTCAACGACATCAGCCAGAACAGCTTATCGCTGGAAGCCGAGCTGGAGCAGGAATGGTCGCTGGGCGAAACCAAGCTGCGCGCTGCCTTTTCGCGCTTCGACGATGACCAGTTCGAATACGAATACGAGATCGATTTCGACCGTAGCCGTCCGCGCTTTACCGGCGACCTGACGCAGCGCGATATCGTCGATGATGAACTGGCCTTGCAACTGGAGCATGTCTTCCCGCTGGGTGACGAGCTGGACTTTGCCATCGGCGCTTTTGCCCAGAACAAGGACCGCGACACCGCCATTGGCGAAGTGCGCAGCCGCTTTGACCTGCCCACCGCCATGCGCCCCGGCTATGACCAGTTCAGCCAGCGGCCGATGGATTTCCTCGGCACTTTCGCGCCATTCGCGGCACCTGCCGGTGGCGAAAATGCCATCGAGGAAGACCGCCGTGACCTGTTCGCCCTGATCGAAGGCGAAACCGG
>JAZKFK010000315.1:0-2480 GCA_040386475.1 Pseudomonadota bacterium
GGCACGTGCTGATGAGCCGTAATCGTCAAAGGATCGAGGAGCGCGCCCTCGTTGCTGCTTGCGAGCGGGCAGATATCGTCGTGTCTGAACGCTGGCTGCCAAGAAGCTGTGAGCCGCGCTGGTTAAAGGCTGACCGCGATTATCTGGAAGCAAGCGGCGGGCTGGCGATAGTGCTGGACGACCCGACGCTGCGCACTGTGGCGCAAGAGCAGGGCGAGCACCCGTGGTGGGTCGGGCGCAGGGACGATTGACCACTTTCGCAGTCACAGCACAGCCAGCGTCTATATCGGAGCCAGTCCTCACGGATGTTGCGGCGGCGGACATCCCGGAAGGATAGCCGCCGCGCGCTTAGCAAAGTCGGGATCAGTGGTAGCGGCGCAGTAGCCCGGCAAGCTTGCCCTGCACCTGCACGTCCCGCTCGTCATAAATCTGCGGATCGTAAGCGCCATTGGCAGGATCAAGGCGGATCCTGCCGCCTTCATGGCGCAGGAACTTCAGCGTTGCTTCCTCGCCCCTGATCAGTGCCACCACAATCTCGCCATCGCGTGCCGTGCTGGTCTTGCGGACCAGGGCATAGTCACCATCAAAAATGCCCGCCTCGATCATCGAATCGCCTGATACTTCGAGTGCATAGTGCTCCCCTGCTCCCAACAAGGCGGCGGGCACCGGTAGCGAGCTGTAGCCCTCGATCGCTTCGATCGGGGCACCCGCGGCGATCCGACCATGCAACGGCACGTCGATCACGTCGTTCGCAGGCTGGGGTGCAGCGCGGGGCGGGGCGATTGTACCGCCCACCGCATCATTGGCGGCGCGCACCGGGCGCGTGGCCGCCACGTCGTCAGAATGCTTGAGCACTTCGAGTGCGCGCGCCCGGTTGGGCAGCCGGCGGATAAAGCCGCGCTCTTCCAGCGCCGAGATCAGGCGATGGACGCCGGACTTGCTCTTCAGATCGAGCGCATCCTTCATTTCTTCAAATGAGGGAGAAATCCCGCTGTCTTCCAGCTTTCGCTGGATGAAGATCAGCAATTCGCGCTGCTTGGCCGTCAACATCTGTCTGTTCCCCTCTCTTCTTGGTGCCAGCAAATCCTGACCCGCGAGTTGGTGGATTCGTTCCATTAAGTGAACGAACGAGGAACAATTATGAAACAGAATGTCTCAAGTCAAGCGATACCGCCATTTCCGAGGAGATAGGCCGCGACCATTGTGCCGGCCCGAGCGGGGCCTGCGCCGATTTCGCGCCGCACAAACAGATCGGCTCCGGCGAGGGCGCGCAAGGCGCTTGAGTCCTGCTCCGAAATGGGCGTGACTGCGCCATCGACCAGCCGGGCGCGGACGAATTCGGTGCGGTTGCCGACTGGCGGTAGCGGCCCGGCGAGGGGCAGTGACAGCGCTTGCGGCAAGCATTGCCGCGCCCCGGCCAGCGCGCGCAGCAGCGGCAGCACAAACAGGAATGCGGTCACGTGACTGGAAACAGGATTACCGGGTAAACCAATGATATAACGATGACCCTTGCGGGCAACCATCAGCGGCTTGCCGGGCCTGAGCGCGATCCGCCAGAAGTCGATCGTCGCGCCCCACCGCTCCAGCGCCGGCCTGACCAGGTCATGATCCCCAACCGAGGCGCCGCCACTGGTAACCAGCACTTCGCACTGCGCGGCCGTCTCGAAAGCGTTGACCAGCGCATCGAGCTTATCTGCTACTGGTCCCACCCGGACCACCTGCGCGGCATAAGGTGTGACCATTGCTGCCAGCATGGCGCCATTGCTGGCCGGGATCTGGTGCGGCAGCGCGGTGGCCGGATCCCACGCCAGCTCGTCGCCGCTATCGATGATCGCCACGCGCGGCAGCCGGTGCACTGCCGCGCCGGATTCTCCCGCCATCAGTGCCAGGGCGATGCGCGCCGGGTTAAGCCGTGTGCCCGCGTTCAGCAGTGTATCACCCGCGCCAAAATCGAAGCCTTGGCGGCGAATGTGGCGAGGTACCGGCCCGTCGTCTCCGGTCAATTCCACGCGATCGTCCACCCGGCGCGCATTCTCTTGCAGCAGCACTGCACCGGGACCGGGTGGCATCACTGCGCCAGTGGAGATGCGGATCGCTTCACCAGCCACCAGTGGGCGATCAAAGGGATGTCCAGCAGCACTATCGCCGACCACACTCCACGGACCGGCCAGGTCGTCGGCCCGTACGGCATAGCCATCCATCGCCGATAGGTCCGCCGCAGGCTGCGTGCGGCGGGCGATCAGGTCGGCGAACAGGGTGCGGCCATCGGCCTCGGCCAGCACCATCGGCTCAGCCCCGAGCGGCTCGACTTGCGCCAGCAACCGCGCCTGCGCTTCGTCCAGCGGTATCAGCGGGGACAAGCCTTCACTCATTGCGCGCGCCAGTCCCCGCTCTTGCCGCCGGTTTTCTCCAGCAAGCGGACGTGTTCAATCACCATGCCCTTTTCCAGCGCCTTGGCCATGTCATAGATGGTCAGCAGG
>JAZKFK010000316.1:0-7306 GCA_040386475.1 Pseudomonadota bacterium
TCACCGATGGCGCGCTCGCCTGGCTGGGCCGGGTGGGTTACGATCCGGTCTATGGCGCTCGGCCGCTGAAGCGCGCGGTGCAGCGTTACGTGCAGGATCCGCTGGCCGAGATGCTGCTGGCGGGCGAGGTGCCCGATGGATCGACTGTGAAGATCGACGAGGGCGACGGCGCGCTGGTGATGACCGTAGCGTAAGAAGATGAGGGGGCGGAGCGATCCGCCCCCTTATTCGTAGCCGAGCAGCTTCCTGAGGCCCGGCGCGGCATAGTCGCACAATTCCTTCTGGGCATCGCTCAGCACGTCGGGAATGGCGATCTTCACGTCGCGCAGGTTTTCGCGCGCGGTGCCGCTTTGCTTGCGGTCGCTGCCGATTTTGACCCGCTCGCGCCAGTCATCAGGCAGGGCGGGCAGGCCGGCCAGGTCCATCAGCCTGGCGAAGAACGCCTCGCCTGCCGGTGTATCGACCTGCTTCACCCCTTGCACCAGGTCCTCGTACCTGACCCAGTGCGCATTGGGTCCGCGCCACGCCACTGCGGTCAGATTGTACATCTCGCGCATGGGCAGCGCCTGCTGGTGGATGCCGAAGACCATCAGGTTGATCAGGTGCTCGGCCGACATGCCCGATTGCTTGATCACGGTGGAATTCTCGCCGAACTGGTCGGACACATAAAACCGCGCCCGCGCCAGCACCCAGGTATAGGGATCGCGCACCAGGATCAGCTTGCGCGCATGGGCGGTATGGGCGGCCGAGCTGTCGGAGAACATCAGGTGCCCCCACGACAATTGCGGGCGTCGCGGATCGAACGCGGGCAGGTGCTCGCGCAGGTTGCCCCACTGGATGAAGTGCTTCCCGTAATGGTCCTGCAGCGGCACGAACATGCGCATGATGTTCTTCAGCAGGTGCGAGCCTGACTTGGGCACCGAATTGAGAAACAGCGACTGGGTGAGCCGCGGGCTGGCAAAGCGTGCCACCTCCTTGTCCAGCGTATCGCCCAGGATGCGTATCGGGGTGCGGCTGGGAGGCTGGCTTTTAGGGGACTGGGCCATGCGGGCGGGTCTCTGCAAATGATGTGAGGACGGCGGATAAACCAAGGGCGGCGGGTTTGTCACCCGCCGCCCCGATTTTCTCACCGTAAGGCGAACGATCAATAGTTGACGTTCAGGCTCACGAACACGCGACGGCCGACAAGGTCATACTGCGAATAGAGCAGGCCCTTGCCGAAGCTGCGGGTACCGTCACCACCGGTCTGGCTGGTGCGCGGCGGCGTGTTGTTGGTGATGTTGGCCATGCCGACTGACAAACGATAGTTATCGTTGATCTCACGGCTGATCGAGGCGCTGTGGTAGAGCTGCATGCTGGTCACCAGGTCGGCACAGGCGCGACCCAGCGTGACGAAGTTGCGGCACAGGCCACCGTTCTGGTCGATATAGTCCTCGGTATCGTCAGTCCCGCCGATCAGGTCCAGGCCGTAGAAGATCGACCAAGGACCGGTATCGAGCTGGGCCGAGAAGTCACCCACGAACTTGGGATCACCGGCCTCACCATTATTGTCTTCCACCAGACCATCGAACAGCGCCACCGAATCATGCAGCTGCCAGGTCATCTGGGCCTGCAGCGTCAGCGAGGTGTCGCCGGCAAAGTCGTGGACCAGACGAGTGGTCACGTCGACACCGCGGTTCTTCTGACTGTTGATGTTGAAGAACTTGTCGAACACCACACCCACGTTAGAGCGCGAGCCGTCCTGCAGGTAGGCCTTCAGCGGATCACCGTCGGGGAGCGCCGCCAGATCGTTCATGCGGTAGAAGCTCTGGCACAGCGGATCGGTCGGGAAGAAGTCCGATGCATAGCACTGGCCCAGCACGTTGGCTGCACCCAGCTGTGCGATTTCACCGTTCACTTCGATATTGAAGTAATCAACCGCGATGCTGATGTCGGTGTCGGGCAGGAAAGCGAAGCTGGGCGTAAGCACCATCGACGCCGTCCAGGCACGCGACGTTTCCGGATCCAGCACGCCGATACCGCCACCCGACACGATGGACGAGGGAACGCCTGCACCAGTGTGATTGGCGGCAACGCCATCAGCCGCGCAGTTGTTGGCAAACTGCTGGCTGATCGTGCCGCGGCCCAGATTTACGCCCCATTGGATGCAAGGGTCGATGTCACGCTGGTTCAGGCTACCGGTCTGGTCAGCAAGGAACTGCTCGAACAGCGCAGGAGCGCGGTACGACGTGCCGTAGGTGCCGCGGAACCGCAGCCAGTCGGACACTTCCCAGTCCAGACCCAGCTTGTAGGTTATGTTACCCTTCGAGCTGTCCGACAGGCCATCCGATGTACGCGTCGCCCGCACGTTGGTGACGCGAGCGGCACCTGTGAAGTCGAGGCGCTGGATAAACGGTACGTCGGCCAGCAGCGGGATGTTGATTTCGCCGAAGGCTTCGGTCGTCGTGCTTTGACCGGCCGTGATTCCTGCGCCGCCAAAGCTGAAGCCATTGTCGGCCTGGCGGATTTCACCCGGAACGTCGTTGATGTTGTCCTGACGGATGGTGGCACCCGCAGCGATGCCCACTGCACCAGCCCACAACTCGATCAGGTCACCAGTGACGATGCCTTCTACGTACTTCTGGGTATAGGTGGTCTTGCCCTGGTCCCAGGCGAACAGGAAGTTGTACTCTTCCGGCGTGAACTCACCATAATTGAAGCGCGGGCTATACCAGTCAACTATCACGTTGCGGCGGCCACTGATCGGCGAAATGCCCGGATTAATGATGCCGCCAGCTTCGTTGCGTGAAGAACAACGGCTCAGGCTGTAACCCTTCGCACCGCTGCGGAAGTTACCGCAGGCAACCGCATCTTTCAGCGCCGTCTGATCGCGATAGGTGCCTTCAGAGCGCGAGTACTGGCCATAGATATCGTAGGACCAGTTGCCATCGATGTCGCCACGGAAGCCGGTAACGGCGCGGTAGTAGTCAACCGACACGCTGCTATCGATGAACGGATTAAAGGCGGTGGGGCTGAACAGTGCCGCACCGGTCCAGCCAGCTGCATACGGATCGACGTTGGTGATGTCGGTCGGATCATCAAGCTGCAGGCCGTCACCCTCCTGCACGAAGACCACTTCACCTTCGTCGTCGAGAACCTCGTTGCCCTCGTCGTCCAGCAGGGGGATAAATTCATCGTAGTAGTAGTCATAGGTCTGGCCACGGCCGAACTGGTACACTTGGCCCGAACCATTGACGAAGTTGTCGCGACGGTTGAACAGCAGTTCGGTGTAGAACTCGATCCCATCGGTCAGCTCGTACGATGCATCAAGGTAGATGGTGTACAGGTCAGCCTGTGGGATAACCGTGTCGTTGTCCATCAGCGGGTGATAGGTATTCTGCACCGAGGCCGAGGCGCGGTCATAAGCCACAGGGAACCAACCAGTGGGAATGCCGATCTGGCCTACCTGCGTGCGGGGACCGGCAGCCGGGATGTAGTTGCCCAGGTTGTCTCCGGCATAGCTATACTGGAACAGGGTGGCGGCACCGGTGCCGTCGCTGCCCGGAATGTTAGAGCCGCCGGGCGTGCCGCTGTCGGCCAGGCCGTCACCGTCGAAATCCTGGTAGGTGTAATCGTAGGTCCACACGTGGCCCCAGGTATTGCCGCTGTCCGACGAGGTACAGGCGAAGTTGCCGGTACGCGGATCGATCAGGTCGGCGCGAGTTTCGAAGTCCTCGTCGGTGAACATGTAGGTTTCACCGCAGCCCAGGTAGGCGCGGTCGCCGCGCGCCAACTCATTCCGGCGCTGGTAGCTGCCGGAGATCAGGATGTGGCCGCGATCGAAGGTGGTGCCCCAGGTGGCCGAAGCCGACCAGTTCTCGCCACCTTCATGCATCGGCACGGAGCCGAAGAAGTCGAATTCGATGCCATCGGTATCGCGCTTGGTGATCAGGTTGACCACGCCGGCAACCGCGTCCGAACCGTAGATCGACGAAGCGCCGTCCTTAAGCAGGTCAACCTGGCCAACAATGGACTGCGGCAGCACGTTGAGATCAAACGACGACACGCCGCCGCGGGTACCCGACGGACCGGCACGACGGCCGTTGAGCAGCACCAGCGTACGCTCGGCACCCAGGCCGCGCAGCGAGATGGTCTCGGCGCCGGTACCGCCGTTGGTGAGGAAGTTAGTCGACAGTGCCGCGGTGATCTGGTCGGAACCGGCCGCGATCGGCGAGCCCTGGACCATGGCGGCGGTGCTGTTGAGACCCTGGCGCTGGGCGATCTCAGGGTCGATCACGGTCAGCGGCGCGGGGCTGCTGAACTCGTCGCGACGGATGCGCGAGCCGGTGACGAAGATGGTATCGCCGGCGCTGCCATCGGCAGAGACGGGGGTGTTCTCTTCTTCCTCGTCCGCAGTTGCGGCGGGAGCATCCTGCGCCAACACGGGGTTGGCAGCGAGAATCACGGCGAAAGCGATAGGGGCCGCAGCACCCTTGAGAGCGGTTCTAAACTTCACGATGGCTTCCCCATTATGAGGGTCTGTGACGGACCCAATATCTGTTTCGGTAATGTCCGGTCGCAAAATGCAAGGGGGCGACCGGCGATCTTAGCGCTTAGCTGAGCCGGTCGTGCTGCAAGGGCTAACTAGTTTCAATTCCAATTATACTTTCTTACGAGAATGCGTCAGCGCTGTTGCAGTTTGACCACATAATGGTTGCAAGGCCGTTACCGGCGCGGCTTGACCCGTTGCAGGTGTGCATTAGGAGCGATGCCACAGGCGCGGCACAAGGCCGGCGAACGGGATAAGGGCAGGGCAGCAATGAAGGTCGATTCCTCTATCGCAGCAGTGGTAACCGGCGGTGCATCGGGCCTGGGTGAAGCGAGTGCGCGGGCGTTGGCGGCCAAGGGTGCCAAGGTGGCGCTGTTCGATCTGAACGAGGAACGCGGACGCGCCGTGGCCGCAGAGATCGGCGGCACCTTCTGCCGGGTGGACATCTCCGATGAGGATGCGGTTGATGCAGCCTTTGCCGCCGCCCGTGCGGCGCACGGGCAGGAGCGGGTGCTGGTGTGTTGCGCTGGTATCGGCACCATCGGCAAGATCGTGAAGCGTGACCGGGAAACGGGCGCGATCAGCCACCTGCCGGTCAAGCTGTTCCGCAAGACGGTGGAAGTGAACCTGATCGGCACTTTCCAGTGCGTGGCCAAGTCTGCCGCCGGAATGATGACGCTGGAGGGACTGGAAGATGGAGAGCGCGGGGCGATCGTGTGCACCGCCAGCGTGGCAGCGGTTGACGGTCAGATCGGCCAGGTGGCCTATTCCGCCAGCAAGGGCGGGGTGGTGGGCATGACCCTGCCGGTCGCGCGTGATTTCATGTCCGAAGGCATCCGCATCAACACCATTTTGCCGGGCATCTTCAACACCCCGTTGCTGGCCGGCCTGCCGCAGAACGTGCAGGACGTGCTGGCCGCCTCGGTCCCGTTTCCCAAGCGGCTGGGCAAGCCGGAGGAATATGCCAACTTGGTGCTGACCATGGTCGAGAACGGCTATTTCAACGGTGAAACGGTGCGGCTGGATGGCGGCATCCGCATGCCGCCGCGCTAAACCATGACCAACTGGCACATCGGCGTGATCGGCGGCTCCGGCCTGTACGATCCGGGCTCGCTGGATGAAGCGCAGGAAATCACCGTGGCCAGCGCCTTTGGCGAACCATCGGGGCCGGTGATGACCGGCAAGCTCAATGGGGTACGCTTCACTTTCATCGCCCGTCACGGCGCCGCGCACCGCTTGTCGCCCGCCCATGTCAATTACCGCGCCAACGTCGATGTCCTGAAGCGCTGCGGGGTAACCGATGTGCTGGCCATATCGGCCATCGGCTCGCTGGCAGAGAACATTGCGCCAGGCCAGTTTGTCGCCGTGGACCAATTGATTGACCGGACTACCCGGCGCGAAGGCAGCTTCTTTGGCAACGGCGTGGTGGCACATGTACCTCTGGCCGATCCAGTCTGCCCACGTTTGTCAGGGCTGGCTGCAGACGCGGCGGAAGCGGCCGGCGCCACGGTCCATCGCGGGGGAACCTACGTCGCCATCGAGGGGCCGCAATTCTCGACCCGTGCCGAAAGTCTGCTTTACCGCACGTGGGGCGCGCAGGTGATCGGCATGACCGCCATGCCGGAAGCGCGGCTGGCACGCGAGGCCGAGCTGCCTTACGCGCTGCTGGGCATGGTGACTGATTTCGATTGCTGGCGCGATGCCACGGCCGATGTCGATGTGACCGATATCCTGGCCGTGATGCGTGCCAATGGTGACCTTGCCCGGACCACGCTGGCTCGCCTGGCCGACCTGCTGCCCGCAGAACGCGAACCCACCCCAATCGACAGTGTGCTCGATCACGCCATCATCACCCCGCGCGCGCAATGGGATGTGGCTGCCGTCGCGCGGCTTGATGCCGTGGCCGGACGACTGCTCAATACCGGTGCGCCCCCCACCGTCTCAACACCGGTCCCAACACCGGACGCTGCAAGCGAATGACTTGCAATGCGTCGGGTCGTGCAGCAAGATAGTAGGCCTATGCAACCAACGATCCCTCTCGCCAAATTCCTGCCTTACCAGCTGTCGATCACCTCCAATGCGGTGTCGGGACGGATTGCGCAGGAATATCGCCAGCATTTCGGCCTGTCTGTGCCGGAATGGCGAGTTATGGCGGTGCTCGGCGATTCGGGTGCGCTGACCCAGCGTGAGCTGACCCAGCGCACGCTGATGGACAAGGTCGCGGTTAACCGCGCGTGCAAGGTGCTGGAGGAGCGTGGCTTGGCCGCGCGCACGCCCAACGCGCAGGATGGTCGTTCGCACCACCTTGGCCTGACTGATAGCGGCCGGACAATGCACGGCCAGATCATGCCGCTGGCGCAGGAGATGGAACGCCGGGTGTTCGCCGGCTTTTCGCCTGACGAGATCAGCCAGTTCCGCGCCTTGCTGGAACGCGTGCGCGCGCAGGTGGGCGAGCTGGATAGCGACACCATCGATAGCGACAACTTCGGCGTTGGCTGACAGACTTTACCGCTAACAAGAAAAAGGCCCCGCAGCGTTGTGCTGCGGGGCCTTTTTCTTGTGCATCTGCCGGCTTGCGGAGCGGGCTTATTCGCTCTTGCCGATCCCGCCGCCGAAGGCATCGCCGATCGAGCAGGCTGCCGGACCAAGGATCACGATGAACAGAACCGGCAGGATGAACATGATCAGCGGCACGGTCATGATTGCGGGCAGGCGGGCGGCCTTTTCCTCGGCGCGCATCATGCGCTCGTTGCGGAATTCGGCCGACAGCACGCGCAG
>JAZKFK010000317.1:0-6965 GCA_040386475.1 Pseudomonadota bacterium
GTCACCAGCGTCCTTGGCAGCGTGCTGGGCATGCCGATGGGCATGGAGGCCATGTCTGCGGTGATGAGTGGTGACCCGGCAGCAATCGCCGCTGCCCAAGCGGCGGGCAATACCGGCAACCTGATCAGCCTGATCATCGGCGTCGCCTATTTCGCCGGAATGGAGAGCTCCAGCTACCAGGCTACGCTGGGCAAGAAGGTGCTGGGCATGGTTGTTACTGACCTCAACGGCCATCGCATCAGCCTGCCGCGCGCCATCGGCCGCTATTTCGCCAAGATCGTCTCGGCGGTGATCCTGGGCATCGGCTTCATCATGGTGGCCTTCACCCAGAAGAAGCAGGGCCTGCACGATATTCTGGCGGGCACGCTGGTCCATGTTGGCCAGCCAACGGGCGGCGGGGCTGACACCTTCGCCTGATCGCATCTACGGCAGCACGAAAGGGTGGGGCGGTGACGCTCCGCCTTTTCTGTTTGCCTATAGGCTGCGAAGCGCCGCTGCTGGCCGGGCGCGCAGCACGGGCAGGCTGGCCGCGAAGGCAAAGCCCAGCACCAGCACCAGCCCGGCACCCAGCACCATCAGGATGCGCGGCCAATCGGGCAGCCAGTCAAATTCGAACAGCTGGGTGATCACCAGCCAGCCAAGCCCGGTGCCCAGTGCCAAGGCTACGCCCGCCAGCACTGCGGCAAGCAGGCCGAATTCCGCAAACTGCAGACCCAGCAACTGGCCGCGGCTGGCCCCCAGAACGCGCAGGATCACCGTGTCATAGATGCGGGCAGCGCGGGCAGCGGCAATCGCGCCCAGTAATACCGCCACGCCCGCCAGCACCGCGACTGAGGCGGCGGCAAGGATCGCCAGCGACACCTGGTCCAGGATGCCGCGAGCTTCGGACAGGATCGGCCCCACTTCGATCACCGAACTGGAGGGAAAGGTCTGCGCCAAGGTCCGCAACAGCCCCGGAGGCACCGCTCCATCGGCAAAGCTGACGGTGGCGGCCACATTGTGCGGGGCATCGGCCAGGGTATTGGGGCTGAACACGAAGACATAGTTGAAACCCATGCTTTCCCAGTCGAGCCGCCGGAAACTGGCGATCCGCGCAGTCTTCTGCACGCCCAGCACGCTGATGGTGATGATGTCGCCCAGCATCAGGCCGGCAGCGGTAGCCAGTTCCTCGTCAACCGAAACCAGCGGCTCGCCGCGATACATCGCCGGCCACCACTCGCCTTGGGTCAGCACATTGCCCGGTGGCACGTCGGCGGAATAGGTAACGCCGCGCTCTCCCGATAAGCCCCAGGCACCATCTGGCAGATCGTCCATCTCGGAGACCACGTTGAGATTGTCTTCCGGACCATAGGCGATCACCGATCCGCGCAGCGTGGGGGTAGACATGATCTCGGCCCCCGGCGATGCGGCTGCGATCATGCCCATGAACTCGTCCACGCGGGCCTTGGGCAGATCAAGCACGAAGTAATCGGGCGCGATCGCGGGCACAGAGCGGCGGATATTGCCATCAAGGCTGGTCTGCACCGCAGCCAGCAGCACAAAGGCTGAGAGGCCGAAGCCCAAGGCTGTCACCAGCGCACCGGTCGCCGCGCCCGGGCGGTGGAGATTGGCCAGTGCCGCGCGCCAGATGGGATTGGCGGGGCGAGGCAGCTTGCTCGCTGCGCGCCGGATTGCCCAGCCCAGCAGTGCCAGCAGCACCAACAGCGCCACGGCGCCGCCCATGAACGCGGCGGACAGGCCCGGCGTGGGCGATCCTACCAGCGTCAGCGCGGCAATGCCCGCCAAGCCCAGCCCAACCGGCACCAGCGCAGTGCGCCATTGGCCCGCGCCAAGCGGCGCAATCCGTTCACGCATCAGCGCCATCGCCGGAAAGTCACGGGCGCGCAGCACCGGTGGCGCGGCGAAGATCAGCGCGATCAGCAGGCCGAAAGCGGCTGCACGCAGCAGTGCGAGTGGATCGATCGTCACGCCGGAATCCACCGGCAGCAGGTCGCCCAGCGCGCCTGCCAGCAGCGGGGTGACCAGGACGCCCGCAGCAAGCCCGGCCATCGAACCGGCCAATGCCGCCGCGCCGATCTGCAAAGTATAGATGCGGGCAATGTCACCGCTGGTGGCGCCAAGGATCTTCAATGTGGCAATGCCAGCGCGGCGGGCCTCAAGGTAAGACGACACGCCCAGGCCAATGCCGATGCCCGCGATGACCAGTGCGGCCAGGCCCACCAGCGTCAGGAACTCACCCATCCGCCCCACGAACCGCTCGGCCCCCGGGCTGGCGCGATCCCGTGTTCGCACATCCAGGCCGCTTTCGGGAAACTCCTCCAGCAACAATTCCTCAAGTGCCTCGGGATCGTGCGGCCCGGTGAAGCGCACCCGCGTCTTGCTTTCATACATTGCGCCCGGCTGGGTCAGCCCGGCGGCTGGCGGCACGTCCAGCCCCACGATCACCGTCTGGCCCAGCGTAAAGCCTTCGGACAAGCGATCCGGTTCTTCGCCGATAATCCCCGCCACGGTGAGTGGCAGGGTGCCCAGCGTGAAGCTGTCGCCGGGGCCGATGGCCAGCCGGTCGGCCACGCCTTGCGCGATCCAGGCGCTGCCTTGCGGCAGTTCGCCCGCCACCGAGCCATCGGCCAGTGTCAGCGTGCCGTACATCGGCCAGTTGGGCGCCACGGCCTTCAGTTCGACCGGCGATGCGGCTTCACCTGCGCTGACCATGGCCTGCATCCGCAAGCCGGGGGATAATTCGCCATAGCGGGCAAGGAACGCGTCCTCTTCCTCGCTCAACGGGCGCTGGTACACCTCAACCTCGAAATCGCCGCCCAGCAGCACTTGCCCTTGTGCATCCAGCTCGCCCCGGATCGCGCCGGTCAGGCTGCCGATGGCGGCCAGCGCGCCCACGCCCAGGAACAGGCACACCAGCAGCAACCGCAGGCCGCGGAACTGGCGATTCAGGTCACGGCGGGCAATGCCCCAGGCCGCACGCCAGCTGAGGGTGCGTTGCACGCCCTTAGACATGGACATCGCTGACGATCATCCCGTCGCCCAGCGTCACCACGCGGTCGCACAACCCGGCCAGCTCGCGATCATGGGTGATGATCACCAGGGTCGCCCCGGTGTCCGCCCTGCGGGCCAGCAGCACCTCGATAATTGCATGGCCGGTGGCGGCATCCAGATTGCCGGTCGGCTCATCCCCGAAGATCAGCGGCGGGCGCGGTGCCAGCGCGCGGGCGATGGCTACGCGCTGCTGCTCGCCGCCCGAAAGTTGCGCCGGGTAATGGGTTAGGCGATGGCCCAGGCCCACGGCCTCCAGTTCGGCCGCAGCGCTCTCCCATGCATCCGGCATTCCGGCCAGCTCCAGCGGGGTGGCGACGTTTTCCTGCGCGGTCATCGTCGGCAACAGGTGGAAAGCTTGCAACACAATGCCGATGCGGCCGCGCCGGGCCAGCGCCAGCTGGTCTTCGTTCAGTGCGGCAAAGTCGGCCCCGGCCACTTGCAGCGAACCGCTGGTGGCGCGTTCCAGCCCGGTCAGCACCGCCATCAGCGAGCTTTTGCCAGAGCCGGATGGGCCGAGCAGCGCCAGCGTCTGTCCCGCGGGTACCGTCAGGTCGATCCCCTTCAGGATTTCCACGGAGGCGGTGCCTTCTCCCAGCGTCAGGCGCAGGTTGTGGGCAACAATGGCGGGCGAACTAACGGGAGGGCTTGTCACAAGGTGGAGATGGCATAGCTAGGGCAAGCAAACAAGACGGGCAGAAAGACGGTAGTCCATGGCAATGCGCGGTTTGACGATCCTGATGGCAACGCTGCTGCTGGCTGGTTGCGACAGCGAGGCCGCGCCCGCGCCTGGGCCTGCGGCATCCGCTGTGACACTGGATGAAGACTTGCCGGTGGTTGGCCCCGAACGCACGATCCTGGCCTTTGGCGACAGCCTGTTCGCCGGTTACAACCTTGGGCCGGACGAAGGCTACCCCGAGCGGCTGGAACCGGCCTTGCGCGCACGCGGGATCAATGCGCGGGTGATCGATGCAGGCGTATCGGGCGATACCAGCGCCGCGGGGCGCCAACGGATCGCATTCGTGCTCGATAACATGGCCACGCCGCCAGATCTGGCGCTGGTGGAGTTGGGCGGCAATGATTTGCTGCGCGGCCTGCCCCCGGCACAGACGCGCGAAAATATCGCCGCAATCCTCGCCGAGTTGAAGAAGCGAGACATCCCCGTGCTGCTGATGGGCATGCGCGCTCCGCCCAACCTGGGGGTAGAGTTCCAGGCCGAGTTTGACGCGCTGTATCCCGCCTTGGCGCAGGAATACGATGTGCCGCTGGTGCCGTTCTTCCTTGCAGCAGTGTTTGACCAGCCAGCGTTGATCCAGGACGATCGGATACATCCGACCGCGGAGGGTATTGTTCAGATCGTGGGCGCCACTGTGGAGCAAGTGGCGGGCGCCATTCCGGCGGAGTGACTAGCTCACCCGCTCCATCATTCCGCCAGACACCCGCCATACAGCAGCCTCGCCTTCAATATCGTTGAACGGCGCCAGCTCCGTCCCCGTCAGCCACACCTGGGCGCCGGTTTGGCGCAATCGCTCGAACATGGCTGCCCGGCGGACCGGATCGAGGTGCGCGGCCACCTCGTCCAGCAGCAGCAGGCTCGGACGACCCGCCGCCGCCAATGTGGCGTGAACCATGGTGATGGCGATCAGCATGGCCTTCTGCTCACCGGTGGAGCACAACGCGGCGGGCATCCCTTCGGCAGAACCCCCATGCGGTGATTTGCCTTCCATGGACACGTCCAACTCGTCGCGGTGCGGGCCTGAAAGCGTCCGTCCGGCAGCGCGGTCGCGCCCGCGATTGGCCGCCAGTTCGGTCAGCAGGTCCGCCTCGCCGGTCGCGCCGCCGCTGACCAGCCGCAGCAGCGGGCGGGCGAACGGCTCGGGTGGTAGGTGGGCCAGTTCGGCCACCAGCAAGGCCACGAGCCGTGCGCGCCCTGCCGCCAGTGCTGCGCCGCTGACCGCCATCTGCGCCTCGATTGAATCGAGCCAAAGTGGATCGGGGTCACTTTCACCTGCCAGCAGCCGGTTACGTTCACGCAAGGCCGCTTCGTAGCGCGCAGCGTGCCGCGCATGGCCGGGATCGAGCGCCACGGCCAGCCGGTCGAGATACCGCCGCCGGGCAGAGGCGCTGTCCATGAACAGCCGGTCCATTGCCGGGGTCAGCCAGCCAACCGCCAGCCACTCGCCCAGGCTTACAGCGCTCGCTTCTGCGCCGTTCACTTGCACCAGCCGCCTTGTTGGCCGGTCGCCTGCCATCGCAGTTCCCAGCATCACCGGCTCGCCGCCGTCGGCGGTCATCAATCCAGCAGAGACGGCAAATCCGCCATCCGCCGCCCGCGCCGCCCCCTGGCCAGCCATATCGGCTAGCGCCGCGCGCCGCAGCCCGCGTCCGGGCGCCAGCAGCGACAGCGCCTCCAGCACGTTGGTCTTGCCCGCGCCATTATCACCTACCAGCAGGTTAAACGCGTGCGTATCATCCAGCCGCGTGGCAGGGTGGTTGCGAAAACCGGCAAGGGTGATGCGTGTCAGTGCCATGGACGGTGTCGGGATTAGGCGAGGGAAGGCGGATTGTCCTCCCGAAATCACCAATTCCAATTGTTGGTGAAAATTCCCAACATGCAGCAATCGGGAATCCCAATTCTTTCGCACGGCTGAACAAGAATCGCCGATTTCTGCCATTTTCTGCCAATTGGCACACCCCGTGCAATCAATCGTGCATCGGACGAATGGTCGTTCCGGCTACACGATTAGGGGAAATTATCATGTTCAACGAAACCTCCATCATGCACCGCGCTTTTGCAGCCCTGGGTGCCACTGCCATGTCGCTGGCCATCATGGTTAGCTATTTCGCCGCTCCGGCCGCCACCTATGCCTCGAGTGTCGTCGCATGAGCCAGCTCGACAAGCGCCACCTGGTGACGCCCGCCAACCGCGATTTCCGGCTGGATAAGGCCAATGGCAAAATCGCCGGTGTCTGCGCTGCCATCGCCAACTATTTCAACATCGATCCACTGGTCGTCCGGCTGGTCTTTGGCGTAGGCGCGATAGCCGGCTTCGGCACCTTCATCGTGCTGTATCTGGCGATCTGGCTGCTGGCAGACTGATCCGCTCGCCCAGCTACCTCCTGCGGGTAGCAAAGGGCGAGAAGTCGGTGTGGGTGTCGAACACTTCGACACCCTCCCGCCGCTTCAGGAAGCCGACTACCTGGTACGTGACCGGGGTCAGCAGCACTTCCCACGCGGTCTTGATCGCCCACTGCGACAGGACAACCTGCCACAATTGCTCTGGCGGCCAGCCAGCCAGGCCATAGAAGGCCAGCGGATAGAAGATCAGGCTGTCCAGCCCCTGGCCGATCACGGTGGAGCCGATCGCGCGCATCCACAAGTGCCGCCCTTGGGTCCACACTTTCATCCGAGCCAGGACGAAGCTGTTGGCAAATTCGCCCGCCCAGAAGGCCACCATGCTGGCCAGCACGATGCGCCACGAATTGCCGAACACGAATTCGTAGGCTTCCTGCCCCGGCCAGCCTGCCGCCGGGGGCAGGGCCACCACCACCGCGGCCATGAAAGCCATGAATAGCAAGGCGGCAAACCCGGTCCAGATCACCCGACGCGCGCGGGCATAGCCATAGACCTCGGTCAGCACGTCACCGATGATGTAGCTGACGGGGAAGAACAGCACGCCCGCGCCAAAGCTCCACTGGCTGCCATCGGGCAGCGCAATATAGCTGGGTTTGCTGGCGCCGATCACGTTGGATAGCAGCAGAATGGCGACAAAGGCCGCCATCACCAGATCGTAATAGCGGAACTGGTGCTGGCGCTCGGCGCCGCTCTCAATGCGTTGGGGTGCGTGATCCATGGGCGGGTAAGCTATCGCGATTTGCGCACCCCGCAAACCCCGCTAAAGGGTCACCCTGCCAGTG